>NZ_QJSM01000001.1 GCF_003205235.1 Thermoplasma sp. Kam2015
GTGGAAATACACCCCTCCCCCTCTATTTAATTGTTTTATTAAATATAAATAATTTATAAAATTTGTCTCTTTATCTCCTCTATGGCCACCTTAACAGCCTCATCGCTGCTGTATCTGTTTTTCCATCCAGTCTCCTTCAGCTTCTTCACATCCATCCTTGTGTATTTGACGTCCCCGGGCCATCCTCTTCCCATATAGCCTCCGCGGTGCACTATCTTGGTATTCTTCAATCCCATAGCTTCTATAACATACCTGGCAATGGTATCTACGTTGGTCACATCATCGTTTCCAAGGTTGAACACATCGGTTCCCTTCACCTTTTCATAAACGTAGAACATGCTGTTTATGCAGTCGGTCACATGCATGTAAGATTTAGCCTGCGTTCCATCGCCAAGAACCTCAAGTTCACTGCTGTTCTTCTTGAGCTTGTTTATGAAGTCAAATATAACGCCGTGTGTGGAGTTCTTGCCGACTATGTTTGCGAATCTGAATATCTTCGCATCGATGCCGTAATAGTGCGAATATGATGATATGAATGCTTCTGCGGATAGCTTGGAAGCGCCATAGGATGATATCGGAAGCAGCGGACCATAGTTTTCAGGCGTAGGTATTATCTTTGCCTCGCCATATATCGTTGAACTTGATGCAAAGAGTATGTCTTTTATGTCGTTCTTCCTCATCATCTCAAGCACATTTACCGTTCCAATAACGTTTGAACGAAGATCAATAGTGGGATCCTGGGATCCGTTTCTCACATCAGAGTCCGCCGCAAGATGCACCACAACATCGTATTCGCCAGGTGTTACGGATTCTATTATATCCTCCTTTATGAAATTGAAATTATTTCTTCCCATGAACGGCCTTATGTATCTATCATCCGTTATGCTCAGGTTGTCTATCACCGTCACATCATTCTCTTCCAGCAACATCTCAACCATATTCGAACCGATAAAACCGGCACCACCAGTAATCATTACATGTTTTCCCTTCATCTTTAGGTAATCTGCTTTATAATAATAGTTATTCGCACTCTCTTACCATCACAATATAATCCGTAATTCTAATAACTATTTATACAAATACTGTATTATATTATTAACTATGAAAGCAAATGGGGTATTAAATCTGCTACGAATATCATGAAAGACGCTTCATGTATACGCCTCAACGGGGAAAAAAGTTCAATGGAGATAGGCTATGAAAACGATGAGAACTGAACAGATCTTTATCCGTGACAATGGTGTAATATCCAGAATGTGCCATGTATCAAAGAACCTATATAATCAGGTAAATTATATCCTAAGAGACCAGTTTTTCAATAGGGAAAAATTGTCCTCGTATGGAACTCTTGCGAAACAGTTTGCAGTGCCATCAGATATAGAGGAAAACAACAACTTCCAGAAACTGCCAGCACAGACAGCACAGTGGACAATTAAAAAGGTCAAGGAATCATGGAATTCCTTCTTCAAGGCATTAAAAACATACAAAAAACATCCAGAATTATTCAGCGGACCACCAAGACCACCAAAATACAAGAATAAGGATGGAGAATTTATATTAATATTCACAAACCAGCAGTGTTCTATTGATAATGGAATATTAAAATTCCCAAAAATCATGGATCTGGAGGTGAAGACAAGATTAGATGATGTAG
>NZ_QJSM01000002.1 GCF_003205235.1 Thermoplasma sp. Kam2015
TGGGCATCGATATTGGTGTGAGGAACATCGTAACCATTGGAAACAACATATCCGAAAAGGGTATTGCTGTCAAGGGCGGTGTTCTGAAATCAATAAACCAGTATTTCAATAAAGAGTTATCAAGATTGAGATCGATCAGTGACAGGCAGAGGAAAAACAGAGAGAATACAAAAAGGATAGATAAGCTCTTCATGGAGAGAAACAGGAAAGTAAAGGACATCATGCACAAGCTTAGCATATCCATAGTCGAATACGCATTGTCAAGAAAGATCGATACGATCGTTATAGGTCACAACGATGGATGGAAGCAGTCTGTGGATATCGGTAAGGAGAACAACCAGAACTTTGTGCAGATACCTTTTAATATGCTCATACAGCAGATTGAATACAAAGCAGAAGAGAAAGGGATCAATGTCATGATACAGGAGGAGAGCTATACAAGCATATGTTCGTTTCTTGATAACGAAAGCATAGAACACCACGACACGTACATGGGAAGGAGAATAAAGAGAGGTGTATTCCAGTCTGCAAATGGAACATTAATACATGCGGATCTGAATGCATCCTACAACACAATAAGAAAGGCAATCCCTGAAGCATTTGACGGGATAGAGGGTATTGGGTTATACCCACGAAGTTTAAGCATCAAGGAGATGATAACTTCCAGAGGTGGATGTTAACATGGTTAACAGAAACCATAACCTGATATGTTCTCCAACCAATATTTGGAGATTGCCACGTGCAGATGTAATTTATCGTTCAGGATCACTGTAAATGAATGATGAAAAATATCTATGAACGGGTTAATAAGAAACTACGGATTTTCAAGTAGATGCGCAAATAATTTTTACGGCAACGCCATGCTTATCCTCATGTCGCAGAAGCTCCACTGCATAATATGCGGATCAACAATATACTCAGGATTATACTGCTCAGACTGCCTCTCAGAAATTCAGAGGGCACGCACAATGGACGATGAATCATTTGAAGATTGGCTTTCCCGTACAAGGGAATCCGGAAGCATCAAGGTAAAGGAAACGGAATGCATACCTTTGGATAATTTCTTGTAAATCATAATTATTATCAAAAAATAATTAGATTTAAAAAAATTTTTAAACGAAGAATACATAAAGTAGTGGTGAAAAAATGGCAGAAACATGGGAGATAAAGGAAAAACTGAAACCAAGAGGACTGGAAGGCATATCAGACGTTCAGATAGACAACCACTTTGATGTGCATTATAAGGGATACGTTAACAAGCTGAATGAGATATGGAGCAGACTGCCAGATGTGGACAGGAGCAAGGCAAATCAGAACTACAGTGAATTCAGGGCGCTCAAGCTTGAGGAGACATTCAACTACGGCGGTTCACTTCTTCACGAACTATATTTCGAAGGCCTCACACCAAAACACTCCGAGGTACCAAAGGAGTTCAAGGATGCAGTTGCAAAGGACTTCGGATCCTATGAGAAATGGGTTGAGGACTTCAAGGCAACCGGAACAGCGTTCAGGGGATGGGCAATCCTAGTATTCGATCTGAACTATGGAAAGCTGAGGAACATAGGATCAGATGCGCACAACGTTGGACTCATATGGAACTCCATAGCCATACTCACCATGGATGTGTACGAACATGCCTACTATGTGGACTATGGAGCAAAGAGGGCACCATATCTTGACGCATTCCTCAAGAATGTCAACTGGCCTGTGGTGCTTGACAGGTTGAACAGGGCAAAGAAGGCGTACGAGGCTTTTAAATCCTAATTTTTATGGATACCATTATATCCGTACCTTTTTTAGATGATGATAACGTAAGATCGCTTATATACAGTAAGGCCGAAGAATTTAGATCCATAGGCAGATCCTCCAAGGAGACACTCTTTAAAGAACTTGTTTTCTGCATACTCGCTGCAAACACATCTGCATCCATGAGCCTGAGAATGCAGGAGGCAATTGGAGATGGTTTTCTTTACATGTCAAGGGATGAACTTAGGAACGCTCTGAAGACAAATAAGTACAGATTCTATAATGTGAGATCGGATTTCATAGTGAGATCGCGATCGATCATAGACGAACTGCCGGAAATCGTAAAGTCGAGTGATCACGAAGGATCAAGGGATTACCTGGTTGAAAATGTGTATGGCGTCGGATACAAGGAGGCATCCCATTTCCTCAGAAATGTGGGAATTTTTGATTTTGCCATACTTGACAAGCATATAATGAAATGGATGTCGCAGTACTATCCAGTTAAGAAGAATTCAAGCAAGAAGAACTACCTTTACAATGAGGAAATATTCAGGGGGTTATCAGCCAGCCTGGGCGTGGAACCAGGCATACTAGATCTCTTCATCTGGTACAGCGAGACAGGAACAGTCATCAAATGACTGTCTTCTCGCCAAGTTTTCTAAGCGCCCTGATATTACTGTATGATACAATGGATCCTGAAGCAAGTATCATGGATACGGATATGACTGCAAGGATCGTTGGTTTCTGGCCGAGTATCAGAAAGGCAAATATCACCGCAAAGACCGGATCAAGGTAGCTGAGCACAGACACGGTCTGTATTCCTATCCTTCTCTGAGAATCATACCACAGTATGAGTGCAAGGCCGGTTTGAAACACTCCAGCAAATATTATCAGTGCTACGTTGACATATGTTAAATGGAATCTCATGAAGGCCAGGAACGGTGCTGTCATAATCAGCACTATAAGGGTCTGGTACATCACAAGATCCGATGATCTCAGGCGATCCACAGCCTTTCTTGAAATTATGGCTATCATTGCATAGCTCAGGCCTGATATCATGGCAACAGCAAATCCGTAGAGGCTTAAATTTACCGACTGCAGGAACATGAGTGCCGTTGCGGCAAATGAGAATGAGCCTCCGATCATAGCCATCATGTTCGGCCGCTCTCCGGCGATGAAGCTGAGGTATATCGCTATCGCAGGCCCTGAATAGTAGATGACCACGGCCATCGATACGGGCATGATATCCACTGCATAGAAGAACGATATCCAGTTTATTCCAAGGAGAACTCCAGAAACCAGCACAGGCCATCTGAAGAATTCCCGCAGTTTCAATCCATTCCTGTTTATGGCATAGAAGAACAGGGCGGACACAAGGACCCTGAAGAAGACGAATACAGGTGAAGGGAAGCCTATGACTATCGATATTATAGGTATGAGTCCCCAGAAAACTGTAGATACAAGTATCTCAAAATATCCAACTGTGTCAGAATCGATCCAACCACCTGATTACGTTAATATGTCTTTGTATTAATTATTTATCTTTGGTTTATGCCTGCGACATATCTTATCCTGTACCGCATGCCTCCGGTGTATAGATCCGAGTATTCATTCCTGATCAGTTTCAGGCCAGCCATGGTATACATCCTGACCATATCTGCCTCGCTGTAAAATTTGGCATAGGCGTAAAAGCCTTTCTTCTCCTGCTGAAGTCTATTCGTATATTCTGTACCAGCCTCGAGAATGACGGATATGACCTCTTTGGATATCCTGCCGGCCTCCTTCAGCGATGCGACAGGATCATCAAGAAAGCATATGGTAACGATGAATATGGAAAAGTCGAAATAGCCAGATATGAATGGAAGGCGATCTGCATAAGCCATGATGGGAAATATGCCCCTGCTGGCTGCCAATGAAAGCATCTTTTCTGATGCATCAACGCCGACAGGTATCCCCAACTGGGAAGCAAAACGACCTGTACCGACGCCTATTTCAACCCCTTTTCCAGAGGGAAGTCTCTCCCTTATGAACTCAAGCTGTTCATGGTATTCCCTTTCATGCTTATCATACCATGAATCATATTTTGAAACGTTTTCGTTGAAATATCCTATCATCTCGTCCATAATCTAATAAATAACTCAACTAACTATTTATATTATTAATCTTCAACGTCAATGACCAAGATGATCCAGGATGTATCCAATTTACACGTATTTTTGAAAGATTCCATTCGTACATGAACGATGCATGGATC
This sequence comes from Thermoplasma sp. Kam2015, assembly GCF_003205235.1. Taxonomy (NCBI): domain Archaea; kingdom Methanobacteriati; phylum Thermoplasmatota; class Thermoplasmata; order Thermoplasmatales; family Thermoplasmataceae; genus Thermoplasma; species Thermoplasma sp. Kam2015. The sequence goes on from NZ_QJSM01000002.1 coordinate 4,001, forward strand.
GGACTTACGGTTATGGCCATCGGATTCCGTAATCAGAATGATGATTTTTAGAGGAAAAACAGGCTTCTATGCAATAACATCAATACCTAGACAGGAGAATGTTTTAACACGCCATCTGCCGTCGAAGAAGGAAATGAGATTAAGGCATCATGAAGATGGGCCTGTAAGCACATGCAGAAAATTCTTCTTGCGAAAGCGTTTGTGCCGGTATGAAATTTTACATCAGATCAGCGATATATGACGATCTCGAGAACATTCTGGAAACAGTTTCCCTGAACTCATTTTCTTATAGGACGGTCCATGCTGGTACAGCCGACCTCTCGGTGTATGTACATCGTGAATTTCGTGGTTTGGTATTAGAGCTTAACTTTTGGGGCATATAGAGAATACCGCAAGATCTAATGGCTTCTATAAGATTGTACTGACGACATTTCCCTTCAATAAGGCAGGCCAAGCACTATATCTGGAGATGGGATGCAGAATCGTAGGCATCTTCAGAGATCATGGTAAGATCAACGGTTCATTCGCCCATGTTATGGCCTTGGATGAGCTACTCCTCAGCTGAAGCATCGGAGCTTCCTTTCATCGAAGAGACCTCTGCCTCTCCGAACATCCGTACAAGCCATATATCGCTATAACCACAGGCGTGAATTCGGACTGCACCGATCCTATTTAGGTATAATTCTATTGGGGGAAGTCCGTGTATCTCCTGTCCGAAGAAAGAGTTTTACTGCTTCCCTCTAACTCCTAACTTTTTATAAAGGGATCTTTCTCAGGTTATCAGAAACCATGGCGTCTGCAAGGGCATCGATCATGCGCCTGTTCTCGGATCTCGTTCTGATGGCGATCCTATAGCAGTTTCTGCCCAGATCGACATAGTCGGATAGATCTCTTATGAGTATTCCAGAACTTATGAGCCTCTCTTTAAGATCTATGTCTGAAGGCGATCTGAATGCTATGAAATTTGCCTGGGGATTTCCAATTATTTCCAAACCCATTTTTTTCAGCTCTTCCATAACATAAGATCGCTCTTCATTTACATGCAATATCGTCTTTTCCCTTATTGCATTCAGATCGACCTTTCTAACGAAGTCTATAGCAGGCTCGCAGATCGACCAGGGTTCATCCATATCTTTTATCATACTGAACAGCTGCTGGCTGATCAGTACATAGCCCATTCTCAAGGCCGGTATAGCAAGTATCTTTGTCAGGGATCTGCCTATTATGATATTATCCGTCTTCTCTGCAAGCCTGATAATGGCCTCGGAATGATCCGGAACAAAGTCTCCAAACGCTTGGTCGATGAAAAGAATGCCACCAGACCTGTTCATCTCTTCAGAGATCTCTTCGATGAGATCCACATCTACGATATCGCCTGTTGGGTTCACTGGCGAACAAAGGAATAGCGAGTCCGGCCTGTAGGATCTTATGATTTTTGGATTCTTCTTGATGATGTTCAGGCTCAGCGACGAGACTTTCGAACCTGAGACTGCCAGGGATGCTTCGTATTCGTTGAAGTTTGGGGTGATCACCAGCGATCTCCTGAAGCCGAACCATACCGGTATCTTGTATATGAAATAGGTGAGACCCGGCCCAAGCATAACCCGCAGTGTCTTTGTCCCGATATATTTCATTATCTTATCCTGTATGTCTTTCAGGGATAGTTCAGGATATCTGGAAAGCGCTCCAGTATCCAGGAATGCATTGACATTGGCACTGAAATCCATAACGCTGCTGGAATTATTCAGATATCTGTATATATCTCCACCATGTTCTTTCATACCTCGACCTCATAGAATATTGTCAGAATGCTCTGGATGTTATCCTTCATCAGGTTAAAACTTGTCTGCTGAATGCCATGCATCCTGTCCTTTTTGATACGTATTGTCCGAGTTTTTCATTCCCAACGTTTATTAAGGAAATAAAATTAGGCTCTAAGATACCATGGAAATGATTGAGATAAGAAAGGGCGGAAAGTACACAGTTGTTTCTAACAGCGGCAACGATAAACCACTCATAACGAAGGGGGAATTTGTAGGATACACGATAATAGGAGAGGAAGGTGCGGTGTGTTTTAGAACAGTCGGTGACGATGGCAAACCCATACTGAGGCTTATACCAGTATCCAACCTTATCTCCATCGAGTTCTCGGAAGACGATCTGGTCACGACAAAGAAGGCCGAAAACAACGATAAGGATAAGACCACGTATATAAGCTAGGCAGAAAATTCTGAGATATAATGAGTGATCCTATCATTCCGATGCCTGAGGTGCAAGTTTGTTGCAGCAGACTTTCGTGTATACCGGACCAGAAGGCCTCAGATCGCTGCTGAATAGGCACACCTCATCGATATGATATTTTTCACTCTTAAATTCGATATGTGGCATGATTATTTTCTGTTTAACCCTCCCTATGGTTATGTGGGGTACAAAATCCTTCTCCAGCGTGACGAATTTTCCCACTTCTGCCAAAAGCTGATATAGTCCATCTGATCTGCAGTCCACATAGATGACTCTAGGCCTGGACATGGACGGAAATGCCCCGATGCCTTCAGTTTCGATATCAAATTCCTGCGCCCTTAGATTTTTGATGCCTTCGCAGATCTCTTCGGTTTTCCTCTCATCTATTTCTCCAAGAAATTTTATTGTCAGATGTATGTTCGTATGCTCCACTACCTTGATTCCCTTTATTCTGCTGAATTCTCGGAATACATTGGAAAGATAATCACTGGGTCTTATCTGTACCGCTATGAATGCCCGCATAACTATGCCCCCATGATTGTCTTTACTATGAATGCAAGGCCGGTCACCATGAAATCCACCGCAATGGCCGCGAGTAGAAGCCCCATTATCCTGGAAATTATCAGGGATCCGGTTTTACCAAGATACTTAAAGATGGAGGAACTGAAGTGCAGTATGAAGTATGACAGGACAACCACAAGCAAAACGGCTATGATGACCACGATCTTTTCAGGCACGTTCACGCTGTATGAATTGAAATATATTATAGCTGCAGTTATGGATCCTGGGCCTGCCAGGAGGGGTGTACCTATGGGTGCTATTCCTATGGAGGTTCTCTCGATGCTCTCCTCTTTTTCTACAGGTGTGAGCTTGGTGGTCGAGGTTCTGCCCTGAAGCATATCGAACGCAACCTTGAAGAGCAAAACACCGCCTGCAACCTTGAAATCGTTGATATTTATCCCAAGAACCTCAAATATATAAATACCTATGAGCATGAAGCTGAACAGCATGAGGGCTTCTGACATTGTGGCATAACGTACGACCCTTTCAAAATCTTCTTGGGTGTATCCCTCTGTCACGGATACCAGTACAGGAAGCGCGCCTATTGGATTGACCATGGCGAAGAGCGCAATGAACACCGTGACAAGGTACAGTACTATGCTCATCCTTATTGCGGAGGTATTTTCTGCATAGATAAAATTATATTGATCAGGTTCTTCTCATACCGCTTTATCTATGAAAGATTGCTAAAAATATATATTGAAATAGGATTAAATATCCGTTGATAATAAGGGAAGAATGGTCAATTCTCACTTTTTGAAGAAAATAATATCTGTTGGTGAGAAAGATATAATGTCACGTTTGGTCGATTATACGGAGCTGGCTTACAAAGAGAGCGATATATTGATAGATATGCTGTCTAACCGCAATTCGCTTGTAGAAAAGAATGAGGAGATCAAGGAGATCGAGAAAGTTGGGGATGAGCTTGATATCTCTATAAGACAGGATGTAACCAAAGGTGCTATAAGCCCAACGCTCATGAACAGCATGTTACAGCTTGTGGAAAAATGCGATGATATTATAGATACTGGATATTTCATAAGCAGGGAGATAAAGAGGATGTTCCTAGACTATGCAGGTGGAATGGAAAAATGCATAAACCTAGTGACAAAGACATATTCCACCTTCATATCGATGCTTGAATACAATAAAGCGTCTCTTAAACATCTCAACCAGATGCTCACCGCTTCTGAAGACGAGAAGATCCGCGATGAAAGGATAGCAATAGAGAAGCTGGAGGAGAAGGTAGATGAACTCAAGGATGACACTTTTGATTACATATACAGGAACGCCGATGGCCTTCCGTATCTTGTATTTTCGCATCTGATAGATTTAACGCACAAAATAGATGATATGCTCGATGACTGTGAGGATGCAGCCGATCTCATAATAACGATAACAAGGTCGATAACCAGCTGATGCTAGCCATAGTCATATTCTCATTCCTGCTCGTCATACTCGTGGCAGGCAACAATTCGTCCGCTGTATCTGGGACCATAATAGGTTCCAAGATGATGAACAGGTACACCGCGCTGGCCATAACATCGGCAGGTTATGTGGCCGGATACCTTACTGAAGGAAGATTCCTTCAGCATGCAGTCGTGGAACTTCTTCCCTTCAGGCCGGAATATGTACTGTTTGCCATCATTGCTTCGTTCATCATATTCTCCATAGCCTTCTTTGTTAAGGTTCCGATATCACTCACCATGGCCCTTGTTGGTTCGGCTATTGGCCTCTCGTTGAAGCTGAGGTACACAGCTGACCTTTCTTTTCTGACAGAGATAATCATAGCCTGGATTGCTGCGCCCATAGTATCGATCGTGTTCTCGTATATCCTCAATGATAGACTGTCGCGGATGAAGCACAGAAACCTATGGTCCTATGCTGCAGGGATCAAGCTGATGCTTATCTTGACGGCAGTATTCACTGCATTCACCCTCGGAGCAAATACAATAGGGTTTCTCGGCGATATATCAGGTACCGGAGCATTGAATGAAGTGCTTATATCGATTGGATCGGTGATAGGCACATTCTTCTTCAGTTCAGGAATTATAAGGAGCGTTTCGCAGAACATGTATATGATGAAGTACACCAATGCATTCAGCTCGCAGCTCGTTTCCGCAATTGTTGTTGAGATTTCAACCATATTATCTATACCGATGTCCAACACGCAGACGCTGACTTCAGCAGTTCTAGGTGCCGGATTGTCTTATAAGGCTAAGGCAATATATCTCAAGCCGTTCTTCTACATAGTGATAATGTGGGTGCTATCCCCAATAATTGGCATGGTGTTCACATACATGCTTGCATAATTACCATAGATAGTCTGTCCGGTGCAAAGAATAATGGGAAAAATTGATAAACGGCTATACAATAAGCCTCAGCCGATATCACAGATCTATTCCTGAGATGCGGCCTTCACGGTGCCATATTGCGGGGTGCTGACCTGTGGATACTGGTATGCGGAGGTTGTCGAGACTGGTCAAAGGCGCCAGATTGAGGGTCTGGTTCCGTAGGGATGCGAGGGTTCAAATCCCTCCCTCCGCATATTATATGATGATGTTGCCATTTATGATCCTCATTTCTATATGTATTTGATCGGGAAAAAGTGGATATCCTTATAATCTGCTGTTCTTGGATCGCCATCGGGAAGGTTGTAGAGATCACTGGCGCTCAATGACGTACCGCTGCATCTTTTCCTGACTTTCTTTCACGCCCTAAGTCAATGGAACTCTAACTTAAGTATTTAGATCCGAATAGATTAAAGAACAGAATTTGTTATTCCCTTGGTGCTATGACACCAATTCTCCTGACAAAATACATATCGTAGATCCTTCTTTCAAGAATTATCCATTCTTCTGACATCCTCTCATCTCTGAAGGGATTGAGGTTCCTGTTTCAACGAGTGGTAGCTAATACCTTCACGATTCAGGTATCCCGCCATTGCACTTTCCACAGGCGTGAATTCGGACATGCCCTGCCCTACCTTTATCAATCCAATATTCCTTATGTTTATTGCGGCATTCAGATCCCTGTCTATAGTTAATCCGCACACATCACAGTGGTATATGCGATCGGATAACTTCAGATCATGCTTGATGTTGCCACACCTTGAGCACATCCTAGATGAAGGATCGAACCTGCCTATCTCAATGAGTTTTGCTTCCCTCCATCCGAGTTTATAAGTCAGCATTGTTTTGAACCGATACCATCCCTGATCCGCTATGCTCTTTGCAAGATGGTGGTTTCTCTGCATTCCCTGTATATTCAGGTTCTCAATCACAACAGTACCATAATGCTTGGCTATCGCAGTAGATACTTTGTGGTTGAAATCTGTTCTTGCATCCCTGATTTTCTTGTGCATCGTCTGCACTTTAACCATCTGTTTTTTGCTGTTTTTTGATCCTTTCTTCTTTCTTGAAAGCCTTCTTTGCTCTCTCTTGATTTTTCTCTCAAATTTCCTGTAACTGTTCGCAGGATCAACCTCTATGCCGTCAGAAGTTGTAAGGAAATGCTTAATGCCCATATCCAGCCCAACTATACCTTTGCCCCCCTCCAATTCTTCATTTGATTCATATTGAATGGAAGCATAATAAAGATCGGCATCCTTCGTTATAACAATCTGCTTTATGTTGTTAGGAATTGAGGATTTATCCCTATACTTTATACCTTCTGTAAATTTAGGAATGATGAGCCTGTTGCCCTTTGCCTTAAAGCCAGAGGGGATTATAAAATATTGTTTATCCCTCTTAGATTTGAATGTGGGGTAGGAAGCGTTATGTCTAAAGAACTGTCTGAACGCCTTATCCAACTCTACAAGGGAATGCTGAAGGCTCTGAGAATTGATCTCGTTTAACCATGTTAACTCCTCCTTCAATGCTGTCAGCATCTTCATTGTATCAAATGCTGTTAAACCCTTTTTCTTGTCATTCATATGTTCAGCATAATATCTATTTCTCACTTCAAGAAAATGATTCCATACAAAGCGGCATCCCCCAAAGTGCTTTTCCAGAAGAACCGTCTGTTCTTCATTTGGGTATAAACGTACCTTGAGGGTTTTAATCATTGCTTACACAATCCTTTAGTTTCGAATGAACTTTTCTATCACAATTCATCTCCTCCCTGAAGGTCGGAGCTTTCTTGATCTTTTCTTCTGTAAACATTTTTCGTACCTGCTGTACATTAAAAAGCACATATATCGATTACGCCTCACTATTGAACGACCAAGATGCTCTGAACAAGGCTATCAAAGTTTGCATCTATATTCTATATTTAATTTAGATATGGAATATTTCTTAATATAATTAAATTATACATATAAAATGTAAA
>NZ_QJSM01000003.1 GCF_003205235.1 Thermoplasma sp. Kam2015
CCGGCTACTGAAAAAGCCAGGAGAGACAGAGCAACGATCAATATCGCTCCAATCGTAAATCCTATGGTAAAATGTAAATATAAGATTTTGAAAACATTTAAATAACATGAGTATCATGTTATCTATTGCCACGTCTTATGACGTACCGGATTTTATCATAAAAAGTGAAGAAATAAAGATGGTGGATGAGAATAAAAGCAGAGACTTCATGAAATTGCTTGAATTTTCAAAGAGCAATCCAGACAGGTTCTGGGATCAGATCGCGTCCGAACTGAGATGGAAGAAGAGGTGGAATTCCGTGATGGAGGGGTCTTTGCCAGATTTCAAATTCTTCACCGGTGGCTACATGAACGTTGCAGAGAATTTGATAGACAGAAATCTTAATGACGGCTATAACCGGCTCGCACTGATATTCGAAAGCGAGACTGGAAAGAGCTCTGCCTATACCTACGGCATGCTGCAATCCATTGTGGATAGACTGGCGAGTGCGCTGCATTCATTGGGAGTGAGGCGAGGAGACAGGGTCTCAATTTTTCTGCCAAATATTCCCGAAACCCTGTTCAGCGTACTTGCCTGCTACAGAATCGGTGCTGTTTTCAATACCATATTTTCAGGGTTTTCAGCCCAGGCGCTGGAGAACAGAGTTTCACATTTCGGACCAAAGATCCTGATAACCGCGGATGGCACCTACAGGAGAGGAAAATTAGTTGAACTTAAGAATAAGGTGGATCAGATAAGATCGGTGACTGTAGAAAAGGTGCTTGTTGTAAGGAACGCTGGAAACGAAATTACGATGAAAGACAGGGATATCGATTTCAATGAGGCCCTGCAATCTGCACCAGATGAAAACGTGAGCGAATACGTTGAAGCCAATGATCCAAGTATTGTATTCTACACCTCAGGAACGACAGGAAAGCCAAAGGGAGTTGTCCTGTCGGGTGCAGGCTTTCTGGTTAACAACTACGTGTATGCCAGGCACCATCTGGATCTGAAAGCTTCAGACATATTGTGGTGCACAGCCGATATAGGATGGCTCACTATGCATATCTGGGGCATAGTCGGCGCTCTATCAAATGGTTCCACAACGCTGTTCTATGAAGGTGCAATGGATTATCCGTCTGTTGATACATTTTACAGGATAATAGAGAAATACAGGGTGACAAAGGTTTTCACAGCGCCAACGCTCATAAGGATGCTTATGAGATATGGGGATCCATAGAGAAGGTATGACGTTTCCTCAGTCAATGTGATAGGACTTGTTGGGGAACCTTTGAATCCAGAGGCCTGGAGCTGGATGCATGATCACTTCCCATCTGCATACATAAACAATACCTGGGGGCAGACGGAAACTGCAGGAACTCCGCTTGCAGGTTCTGCATTCGCCACCGGTATGAAGCCTGGATCCAGCGGCATAGAGTTCCTTGGTTCACAGGTTGATGTTGTTGATGACAGGGGTAATCCATTGATAGGAGTTCCAGGAAATTTGGTCATAAGGAGACCGATACCAATGATGATAAGGGATCTGTGGAACGAGCATGACAGGTTCTTGAAGGAGTATTATGGAAAGATACCTGGTGTATATTACACATACGATGTGGCGCTGAAGGATTCAGATGGGCACTTCTGGGTGCTTGGAAGAAACGATGACGTAATAAACGTTGCAGGGCATCGTCTAAGCACGATGGAGATGGAGAGCGTCGTTGCAGAGATAGATTCGGTTGCAGAATGTGCTGTGATAGGGGTACCTGATGAAATAAAAGGCCTTGTTCCTGTTGTATTTATTATGCCAAAGAACAATGCAAGGATAGACGGGATAGAGGAGGAGGTTGCAAGAAAGATCGAAGAAGGTATAGGCAGGTTTGCCAGGCCGTCAAGCATCATACTTGTGGACGAAATGCCCAAGACGCCCAGCGGAAAGATACTGAGACGATTCCTAAGGGAGGTATATGTGCATGGAGATATAGTCGGAGACAGGACAGGGCTCGAGAATCCATCCTCCATAGAAAAGCTGAAATCTGCAATATTGAAGAAGGCAAGCTGATCATAGATGTGCAGCGCTACATTCATTTTTTTAAAGAGAAGTTATGGGTTTAGGGAAAGCAGTAATTCTCCTCCTTCGGACAGGAGATACACGGACTCCCCTCAACGGAAATATTCATAAATTGTCTTCCCACATTCTTCCGTATCATCCACGATAACCAAGTGAATGATAACTGAGTAGGATCGATGAGATCCGAATACACACCTGTGGAGATACCTCTGGCGGGATGCCTGATCCATGAGGGCATTAGCCAAGCGTCAATGAATCAGGAAGCTCTGATGCTTTAGCTTAGGAGTAGCTCACAAAACATTTAATATGGAAAGAAATAAGAAAATCATTTAAATCGATGGAAGATAAATTTTAATTTTTCAGACTGAAATTAGCGCGGTCATTCAAAAAAAGCTGATAATATATTTATAGCAGACAAAAATGTGCTTCACAATGCATCTTATAATATCTTCCAGATCAGATCCGGCCAGCCTCAGCATGCTCAATTATCTCACTGAAAAATACACCTTCACAGAAAAAAATGGGGTTATGAACCACGGTGATTTTGACCTGCTGATAATAGAGGACAGGCACATATTCCATGATATGTCGCTGTCAGGAAGATATGATTATGCCGTGGTTTTATCCAGGCATTCCTCTGCCGCCAATATAAGGTCGCTGACGGCTCATCCCACGGGAAACTTCGGGCCGACCGCAGATCTTGGTGGCAAACCAAGAACCATAAACATCTCGTGCCCCGTTGTCATGTCCGGAACCCTTCGAAGGATGATGGAGCTGTATTCTGGCGATAAGTTCGAGGTCACATTCGAAGCGACCCATCACGGGCCCCTGTTCGACATTCCAAACTATTATGTTGAAATTGGTACGACAGAGAATGAGTGGAACGATCCGGATGCGCTGAGGGTCACCGTGGATTCCGTGATGAATCCGGACATTCGCAAATACGATAACTTTGTAGGCGTTGGCGGTGGGCATTACGCTCCAAAGATAAAGCAGTATTTCAGGGAAAACAGCGTGAATATCGGACACATAATCTCAAAGCATGATCATGACGCACTTGAGCCCTGGGAGATAGATATGGCCGTCAAGAAAACTCCAGGTTGCAAAGGATTCATAATGGACAGGAAGGGTACAAGGGGCGCTGTGAGGGATATGATAAAGAAGTACGCAGACGAAAACTCTCTGGAACTCATCTCCATATGATCCCCATATATTTCATCTATCTGAAACAGGATGATCCAAAAAAATCTACCATGAGAAAGCTTGAAAGGTTTGGCCTTGCAAGGCGGATATCCTATGGAAACACTGGATACAAGCTTGTGCTCACCCCATTCACAGATGTGCGGATATCGAAGATGGATCGGCCTGCTGCCGAAAGGCATGGTATATGCGTTATAGAGGGATCATGGAACAGGGAAGAAACGTTCCGCCATATGCAGTTCTTGAATGCAAGGAGGCTCCCTAAGTTGCTTGCCGCCAATCCTGTCAACTACGGCAAGCTGGAAAGGCTTTCTTCGATCGAGGCAGTTGCTGCAGCGCTTTACATCATCGGGCATAAAGACGATGCATTCGCCATACTCTCAAAGTACAACTGGGGCATGAACTTCATACAGCTAAACAGGAATCCTCTGGATGAATACAGCGAAGCGGAACCGGAAAAAATTCCAGAGATAGAGGATGCCTATTTCTGAGGGGTCAGGAAATTCTCCTCCACTCTCCACTCTCTATCCTGTAAACGCCATTTGAGTACTGCTCTATTATATTCATTATGCCATCTCTGAATTCTTCAGGTACCTTTGAGAATGGATCCGCCTCTCCAGGAACTATGTGAATGCCTTCCACATGGCTTTCTTCCTTTTTTCCATCGAATACGGAGGCTTTTAGATATTCAAGTTCAACTGGATCCAGGCGCATATTGGCCTCAGCGAGATTCTTCTGGAGGTTCTTGACAGAATCCTCCTTATAGCCAGCTACCACTGGATCTCCACCCGCATTGAGTATGAACAGAAGAACACCAAGGCATTTGGTGCACCTACCGCATGGAACGATTTCCTTACCTTCATAATGGCAGAGATGGCATGACCGCTGTATCCTGAGCAGATCGGGGTATCTCTTCACAAGTATCTTTTCTACCAGCGTGCCGAATATCGGATATACAGCCGAAAACACTCTCACTGGAATGCCGTTCTCTCTGAGAAGATCGGATACCGCATCGTTGAATTCATTGGTCTGGTCATAGACGCCATAGTAATGTTTTATCCCTCTGTAGTTTTCCTGATATATTGGGTCATCGAATTCGTCTCCAAGCGCTATGTTTCCTATCCCGTATTTCAGGATGTATGGAAGTGTAGAGAACACATATACAGGAAATATGAACATCTGTATAGGATAGCTGTCGGCCGTCTTCCTTATAGCATTCTGATCGAGCATCTTCATGTTTCTGTTCATGAATGAATAGAAGCGATCCACGTTAGACCATACTTTATGCACGTTTCCGTATCTTTCCCTCATGTGATCGTAGGCCACCTTTGCTGTCTTCCAGTGGCCACCCGATTCGTTGAAGAATATCGGAAATACATCCGATCCAATCTCATTGAGCATGCCGAAAGTGGTGAGGCTCTCCTTGCCGCCAGATGACATTACTGCGACCTTCCTCCTGTCGCCTGTGAAACGGAACCCATCGGTATAGACCGTCTCTGCTTTCACAACCGTATTTCCCGCTGCGTTTTCCGGCGTTATCTCATCGTCGCGCGGCAGGTATTCCTTCCTGAAGAATTCATATCTTCTCCTGACTATGCTGTTAACGAACGTTTCTATATTGTTAATCCTGACGAATTCTTTCAGTTGCCTCAGAAAACTCTCTGATACCGGAAAATTAAGCCTTATCTCCCTGGTGAAATACGCGTAGTTGACCACAGGAAGAGATGCAATCATCCCGGCCAATCGTTCGTCCAGAGGAACATCCTCATCGTAATCAAAGTATAGATCGAAGGAAAGATCGTCTGCCGATATCCTTGCCTTTATCCGCCTGTTGGTCACGGATTGCAGGCTTACCTCGATGGAATCAAAATGCCTGACTCTCTCATAATAACTCATTGAACCTTCAATACTGACGCTCAAAATATCACCAAAAATTTAAAAAAATGTTCAGATGTTATAGCTGTCTATCTCTCTAGTCACCGAAGATAGCCTCTGGAGCGGGTCAAAGACAGGTATACCGAATTTTGCCTGAAGCCTTGACTTCTCCTCCTTTATCATCGATTCATCCATATTTTCGGTGTTGAGAGCTATGGCTATCACGCGCTTGTTGGAAAGAAGCTCAAGTATATTTATGAACTTCTCCAGCGGCGGGATCTCATAGCCAGGAAAACCGTCGAAATACTTCCTCATGGGCGCATGCTGTAGTATGATCGCGTCCGGCCTGGTAGCGCCTATGATCTCGAAGCTTCCAGGATAGGCTGGATGCAGAACCGATCCCTGCCCCTCTATGAACATGTAATCTGGCCTTTCGGCATCCCATGCCTCGTAGGTTACAGATTCAAGTGCACCAGCTACGAAGTCGTTAACTATGGCATCTATGACAACTGTGTACTTGAATCCCTGCATCCATGAGGTCTGTCCAGTACCGATCATGACGCTCTTCTTGCCTATGGCCTTCATAGCGCGGTTCAGGTATATGGCCGTCGTGCGTTTTCCAATTGCGCTGTCCGTTCCAAGCACAGCTATCTTCTTTGCCTTGACCTTCTCTATGTTTCCAGTGAAGAAGTATCTCCTCTCCTTGAACAGTTTTCTGACGTCCGTGATCTTTGATCCGGTGCGTTTGGCCAGCTTTGAAAATTCAGGATCATCGCTTATGAAGTCATGAAGGCCGCTGACAATGTTCATACCATGGTTTATAGCAGTCTTTATGTATGGGCGGTAGCTGTCCGGAAGAACTCCACCATCTGATGCGATACCCACTATCAGGGTCTCTGCACCGCCCCTTAGGCCCTCCTCAACGCCAGAGATTATGGGTATCCCTGCATACCTGTGCATCAGCACATTGCCGGCATCCTGACCGGCCAGCCTGGAGTCTATCACCGATAGTATCTTGTAGCGCTTGCTGTATCTCACCAGACCATTTGCTGTCTTTCCGTATGTTGTTCCAAAAACACCTTCAGATAAAATTGTTGCGTTTTCCATTATATCTGCCTCCCCGTTATTACAGAGACAACAGTTTCATCAGACTTGATCCTGATATGGTTTATCGCTGCGACAGCTGAAGCTGATGCTGGCAGCGGATTCAAACCCTCCACCCTGTAGATCAGGTTGGAGTAGTAGATCATCTCTTCGTCGCTAACGTACATGGCCCTTCCATGCGTCTCCCTTATGGCATTCAGGGCGTCCTGCCCATCGAAGGATCTGTAGGAAACGAGTGGTTCATTTACGGCCGTCTCCCTTATTTCATCTGGGTTCAGATCGATGACCCTGCTGTATCCGTGCCTCCATGAATCGACTATCGGATTCCCTCCTGATGTGCTTACGCCAACCATCCTCGGCAGATGATCGATCACTCCCTCCTCGTACATCCTCCTGAAGCCATGGTAAATGCCGGCCAGTGTGGTACCATTCCCAACAGGAACTATTACATATGAGGGAACTCTGAGCAGCGCCTCATAGATCTCGAAGGCTATTGTGGCGTACATCATCTTATCTATGGCAGAATTTGCAGATCCAGGGCTAGCATCATATAGTCCATTGTCCCTTGAGAAATCCCTGACGTAGTCAACTGTCTCCTCATACTTTCCATCATAGTAGATGATCTCCGCATGTTCAGCCTCCATGAAGTCCGTTCTGTCATGAGAATAGGATTTCGGAATACCGATGTAGGATTTTACGCCATATCTGTGAGCAAAATAGGCAATGGACGCACCATAGTTACCGCATGTGCCTACGGCTATTCCATTGTATCCTCCTCTCATAGCATTTATAACATGCGCCTCAGAGATGCGATCTTTCTGAGTCCCTGTTGCGTTTGCTCCTTCGAACTTCAAAAAAAGGTTGTTCAAATGGAGCTCATTCCCAAGTGCATACGCTTTTATTGTGGGCGTACGCCCCGGGGGTTTTGCCTCAACGTTTAGCAGTTCTTCCATTCCAATCTACCAGTCTTGAAACTGGTACGACAAGTTAATGCAATACAGTATTAAAATTTTTATCTACGAAGTTCGAAATTTCGCACGCTTCCGGATCCTGCATGCATGCAATGTCATAACTGATCTCTGAATCGATCGGCTATCAGCGATTCTTGTATCTTCTCGCTATGGATCTTATGGGATGATCTCTATAGATCGAATCCAGACTCCGCATGTCTTCATCTGATAGGGTGAAGTCTGCTGACGCAACATTTTCAGCCATATGATCGATACTGCTTGCCTTTGGTATGGGAAATGCCCCTTTGCTTATGATCCAGTTTAAGGCAACCTGTGCTGGGCTCCTGTTGTATTTCCTGCCGATGGCCTTCAGCTTATCTAATATTACTTCATTATCGAAGATCTTTCCATGCGATAGTGGGCTGTATGCTATTATGGCCATGCCGTTCTTTTTGCATAGGTCGTACACGCCGTCATCCTCTATCTCTCTGGTGGCAACGTTGTATTCCAGCTGGTTCGAAACTATTCTGTATTTTGCCATGGCCTTCATGGCTTCTTCGGTCTCCTTTACTGAGAAGTTGCTTATTCCTATGTACCTGATCATGCCTTCATCAACCAGATGCTCCATTGCGCTCATAGTTTCCTTTATGCTTATGGAGGGGTTGGGCCAGTGGAGCTGGTAAAGATCTATATAATCGGTCTTCAGCTTTTTCAGGCTTTCCTCACATGATCTTATGACATCATGATAGGAGAAATGCGTCGGCCACACCTTCGTGGCGATGAAGAGATCCTCCCTATCGTAACCCTTTATGGCCTCCCCCACGATGTCTTCTGTTCCATACATCTCCGCCGTGTCTATGAAGTTTATACCATGATCTATGGCATAGCGTATTGATCTTATGTTATCGGATCTGGACCCCTCCAGGGACCATGTCCCCACTCCGATAACCGATACATTCCTTCCTGTTCCGTCGAATTCTGCCATTCGCATATCATATGCATGAAAAAATCGAATTTAAAAGCACCGATAAGGTTTTCGAAGGAGATCAAATCAAGACCGATGCGAACAGATCTTCACTTCTCTGAATGCATTTTTATGAGCCTGCAGACAATGATCAAAGGTGGATCTGATGAATTGATCAGCATCGATATCATGCCTTTTCCCACTGGAGGAGACAAGCATGCATCATCGCTTAGGCTGCCGGTTTTACTCCTTCTCCAGACTCACTGACTTGCAGAAAAATGAGCAAGAAATATCCGACATTCAAGGAGGAGAAGCGTTCCCAGTATTGTGTCGATAAAGGCAGGAAATGCCGTTCCAGAATTCACGCCTAGAGATGCCTCTGGTGTGATGCCTGATTCGTTATTGCATCAACCACACATTCTGAATTATGATATGGGCCCCTTCAAGGATGAGAGGATGTCAGATATAAATATACGCAACAAATATGATGAGGATGAACAGGGTAGGAATCATAGGATACGGCATCAGCAAATTCGGCAAACGAACAGATGCTTCAATGTACGATCTAATATGGGAAGCTGGATCTGAGGCTATCAAATCCAGCGGTGTAGATAAAAAGGACATAGATTACATGGTTGTATCCAACATGGGCATATTCAGCTCTGAGGAACTGGCTGCAGTTGTGGCAGGTGAGGTACTCGGAATAAAGAATGCGGGGCTGCACAGGGTTGAGGCCGCATGTGCCAGCGGCAGCTCTGCAATAGCATCTGCATATGATGCGATCAGATCGGGACGTTCAAAGATAGCCATAGCTGTGGGCATAGAGAAGATGAGTGAAGTCGAAAGTGAAACAGCCATAGAGCTGATAGGCAGAGCCGGTGACTTCCTCTGGGAATACGAGTTTTTCGGTCTGACATTTCCGGGCTATTATGCGCTCTACGCCACAGCCTACCTGAACAGGTATGGTGGCAGAGAAGAGGATCTGGCGCTGGTTTCGGTGAAAAATCACCATTATGCGCATCTGAATCCGATTGCCCATTTCAACAACGAAATAAGCCTGGAAGACGTGATGAAGAGCAGGTACATAGCATCTCCATTGAAGCTCTACGACTCTTCGCCCATTACGGATGGATCCGCAGCAGTGGTGCTTGCATCTGAGGATGTGGCAAAGCAGTATACCGACACCCCTGTTTGGATAGATGGAATAGGATCGAACCTCGGTACTGCAAACCTGAGCAAAAGGAGCGACTTCCTGCACATAGAGGCGGCAAGAGAAGCTGCGGCCAAGGCGTACAGGATGGCAAAGATAGATCAGGAGAAGCCATACAAGCACCTGGACGGGGCAGACGTACATGACTGCTTCTCAATTGCCGAACTGATGGCATACGAAGATCTGGGCTTTGCGGAGAGAGGAAAGGCGCTGGACATGATAAGGAACGATGAGACATACATTGGAGGTAAAATTCCAGTAAACGTGGACGGAGGTTTGATATCCAAGGGCCACCCCATCGGTGCAACGGGCGTTTCAATGGCGGTAGAAGCATCCAAGCAGCTGCTGAGAAAGGCGGAGAATGGACGCCAGATCGATGTCAGGAACGGCAGGTTTCTGGCGCACAATGTTGGCGGTACCGGTCACTACGCCTATGTGACCATATATTCAATATGAGGTGAAGAAAATGCCGGAATACATAGCAAAGGATGAAAAGAGCGGGAATCCACTGCTGGTGGATATGCGCAGTCTCAACATAAGATACAGAATACCTGTTTCCAGGATAGAAAAATTTTACGAAAGCCTTGATAAGGGCATAATAATGGGAACAAAGTGCCCTGTTTGTGGTTCAAGGTTCTTTCCGCCTCAGGCATGGTGTTCTGAATGCGGTTTTTCCGGAGACATGGAATTCTATCCGCTGGATACTCATGGGCATTTGCTCACGTTCACAAGAATATTTGCAAAACCAAAATCGTTTTCAGGCTTCGGAGATTATACCGTTGGAATAGCACATCTGGACAGAGAGAACATCAATGTGCTGGCATGGATCGATGACGCCATACAGAAGCCAGAGGTTGGCATGGAAATATCAATAAAGGTTGAAAAGAGAAAGGAGGACAACGCAACGGTTTACTTCATTTCTAAACCGTGATCAGTAATTTCTCCTCTTCCTTTTCCATTTATCTATACGGTTTTTCATGGGATTGATGATCATCATTATTATTCCCAGAGGAAGAAGGGTGAAGGCAGATATCAGAGCAAATATAACGGTTTCAGGCACTATGGTGTATTCAACGGTTAGATAAACCGTGCGGTTTCCGGCATTCATTATTAACAGAGACCAGGTTCCGCTCTCATCTGTCACAAGGCTGCCGGTGGTGTTGAGGGGGTTCTGATGCTGTGCTTTATGGATACCATTTGGTGATAATATATAGGATGCTATTGCGCTGGATACGTTCACGAATGTTATCCTGTAGGTCAGATAATCGTTAATTCCGGCATATCTTGATATATTCTCTGATTGCTGCGGGCTCAGCGTTACGTTATACACGTTTGTGTCTCTTGATATCGATAACACAGAAATGGAGAATATTATCAGAGATAATATTATCACTACGGCTCCAACGGTGGAGAGAATTTTCAGGTTCATTGATCACCTCATCGATCTTAATCAGATACTCTATCATATACATAGAAGAGGTATAACGATTTTTCCTCTAGTCATTTCTGATAGATGGATAGTCGGACTTCATAGGATCATCCGGATGCATGAACAACTATTGTCAGCGGAACAGAATATTACGGAAGTTTTTACGCTGGTCAGATTTGGATACCTATTTATACATAATCAAAATGTACACGCATATGCTGCTTATCCTCGACGAATATTTCAAGGAACATCCAATTAAGCTGAGGATAATAGACGGCCTCTACAGATCCGGAATCTCCATCAGAGACGGAAGATTTTTCACTAACGATGTGGAGATATCTGTAAGCGAAATAGCAAACGCATTTGACGTCAACCGCAAGACAGTTTACGAAACAATAAAGCTTGTTGAATCCAGCGAACCGCTGAAGAAGGTGATGTCATCAATAAAACCCATGGCCGATATAGCAGATGTGGCGCTGCTCACCGGAAACCAGATAATAACGGCTTATACCAGCCTCGGGCATTTTCCATATGTTTTCAGGGAGATATTCAGCGCCATATCAAAATACGGATGCTACATAAGAGAGATCTTTTCCAGGAACATAAGCCAGGAGGAGAGTTTCATAAGGATCATATTTTACAGGCCTATACCGGATAAGATAATAGGCCAGATAAGAAAGATAGATGGCGTGAAATCCCTTGAAGTGAGGGTCAGCACAGACGTCGATCAGATCCTTTGCAACAACTGCGATATAAAGATATGCCCCACAAAATACATATCAGACGTCGAAAAAGAGGAAATTGGAGATCTATGAAATGATCTCCAGATCAGATTAAGATCCCGCTCAGTCTCCAAGCTCCTTTATGGGCTTGTTGGAGTAGAGTATCTCGTGCAGTTCCCTGTCCAGGGCAGGATCGTGCCTCCTGATCCATTCCAGCAGCAGCACGGCATGCTCCTTCTCATCATCCCTGTTGTGCTCCATTATGTGCTTGAGATCTGCATCCTTCGTGGCATCTGCACGCTCGTCATAGAACATCATGGCTTCAATCTCCTCTATCAGGGACTGCCTGGCTCTGCTCAGATCCTTTATCTTTTCGGAAAGATCCTCCGAAACTTCATATCTTGGCATAATTTGCTAACGCTTGATGGCATAAATAGATGGTGTTAGTGCCCTGATAACATGAGTGTCGTTCGTTCTTATTCATGTGGCCCAAAGTTCTGAGGTTTTCCTGCCGAATTCTTCGGATCTATGTAAGCAATGAATTCCTTTGAAATTCCTGTATTCCGAGAATACCTTTCAATTCCTGTTTCTTCAATCAAATTCAGCGCCTCACAAAGGGTACTGTTCCTCACCTCATCATCGATCCTTTTCCACCTTGGGAATATCTGATCTTCTTCAGAGAGATTGTGTTCCGTTAGAGTCTTATAAAAGAGAGGCAGCCTGAGTTTGAAAAGATCTTCGTCTCCGGATCTCTTCCACTTTATGAGGTTATTTGCCAGCGCTTCTATTAGCTTGTGGTCGGCCTTTATCCTGTTTACGGTTTTTTCGAACTCATTCCTGTCTTCCCATTCAAAATCCATTATGGCTGGAAAGAGAATTCTCTCCTCAACCTCAACATGATCCTTCACGAGATAATCGTTGAAATCCTCAAAGATATCCAGCGAATCCTTTCCATAGGATACCTTTGCGAGCAAACGTATAGCGGAGTGCTCCACCATCAGCAATTCGGACAGATCAGCCATGCATGAACATTGCTTGCGGGCATTATAACTGTTCCGGATTAATTAAGCGTGAATGCAATAACTCGCCACATGTGGCAGATGCACGATCGATATGATGAAAGTGGATCGCAGGTGCGGTATGTGTATCTGAGATCCTTGCATGTTCAGGAAAATCCCATAAAAAATATGTGCTTTGATCCGACCGGCTATTTTTATTAACTCCGGTTCGCTTTACTGTAAGTTGATCATGCCCTCAAAGATTTTTGATCTTGAAGGTTACAGGAAATACATATCGGAAAAGGTTAAGCAGGCCTATGACATTGCACAGGAGGCTAGGTCAAAGGGGCTTGACGTTTCTGATCACGTGGAAATACCTCTTGCCTCGGATATGGCGGAGAGGATAGAGGCGCTTATAGGCATAAAGGGCATAGCCCAGGAGATAAGGGACCTCAGCAGCAAAATGTCCAGAGAGGAAGTTTCCCTTGAGATGTCCAGGAGAATAGCAGCCATGTTTAGGGATAACCGCAAGGAGGCCCTAGACAAGGCCATAAGGGTAGGCCTGGCCATTCTGACAGAGGGTATACTTGTCGCTCCGCTCGAAGGCATAGCAGATGTCTACATAGGGAAGAACTACGATGGAAGCGAATATGTGGGCATATCATATGCTGGGCCAATACGTGGCGCTGGTGGAACCGCTCAGGCGCTGAGTGTTCTCATAGGCGACGTTGTCAGAAGGGAGCTTGGCATCTCGAGGTTCCAGCCCACCGACGACGAAGTTGAGCGATACATAGAGGAAATAGAGAGCTATGACCGTGTGAAGCATCTTCAGTATCTGCCCACGCCGGACGAGATAAAGCTGGTCGTCAGGAATTCCCCAATATGCATAGACGGCGAGGGCAGTGAGGAGGAAGAGGTATCCGGGCACAGGGACATGGACAGGATCAAGACAAACAGGATACGCGGTGGCATGTGTCTGGTCCTGTGTGAAGGTCTTGTGCAGAAGGCAAGAAAGATACTGAAGTACACAAGTTCCATGCACCTTGATGACTGGAACTTTCTCGCCAATCTTGGAGGAAAGACCGAGGGTAAGTCGGCAAAGAAATCAGACAAATTCCTAAAGGATATAGTTGCTGGCAGGCCCGTATTTTCACATCCATCGAGACCTGGAGGTTTCAGGTTGAGATATGGCAGGAGCCGGGTATCAGGCCTTGCGGCTGCATCTCTGAATCCGGCCACGATGTACATAATGGGAAAGTTCATAGCCATTGGGTCGCAGATAAAGGTTGAGCTACCGGGAAAGGCTGCTGCCGTGACTCCATGCGATACCATTGATGGTCCCACTGTACTCCTAAAGAATGGGGATCACGTAAGGATAAACGATATGGAAACTGCAAGGGAACTTTACGATGACGTGGTCGAGATAACTGACGCTGGTGAAATACTGATAGCATATGGCGATTTTCTGGAGAATAATTATCCGCTTCCGACGCCATCTTTCACCGTGGAATGGTGGAATCAGTATCTGCCTGAGGATCTGAGGGGAACGAAGGTGGATCAGTTTTCGGCTGTGGAACTGTGCAGAAAGTATGGTGTTCCACTGCACCCAGATTTCGACTATTACTGGCATGACATCTCCTTTGAGGATCTTGAATTCCTCAGGAGCATCGTGCTTAAATGCAGGATAACCGATGAGGGCGCCATGATGCCGTATAATGCCTCTGATGTGCTGATCAGGCTTGGCATCCAGTTTCGAAGATCCGGAGATGATCTGATCGTAGGGGACTATTATCCACTTCTCGTATCGCTTGGCTATGACATCGATGGAGGGAGGATAGTCAGCGTGAGGAATTATGAGAGGAAGGAAAGCGTTCTGGACACCGTGAATTATCTTTCTGGCATAAAGATAAAGCCTAGGGCGCCCACCAGGGTTGGATCCAGGCTGGGCAGACCTGAGAAGGCTGGGGACAGGAAGATGAAGCCCATGGTTCATGCACTCTTTCCGGTTGAGAGCTACGGTGAGGCAAGAAGATCAATAATAGGTGCAAACAGAAACAGCGAAGGAATGTACAAGGCGGAGGTGTTCTTCTATCGATGTACATCATGCGGGTTTGAAACGCCAACTCCGGTGTGCCCCAGGTGCGGGAGCCACTGCAATCCAGAGGGGGAGAGGACGGGGAATATAGATCTGGAATCCATACTCAGGAGGGCAGAAAACGTACTGGGCATATCTCTGGACGATCTAAAGGAGTTCAAGGGGGTCAAGAAGCTTATGTCTAGGGAGAAGGTGGCGGAACCCATAGAGAAGGGCATACTCCGCTCGATACACGACATCTCTGTCAACAAGGATGGAACCTGCCGCTTTGACATGTCGGATATACCGATAACGCATTTCAGATACAGGGAGATAGGGATAAGCGCTGAGAAGATCGAGGAACTCGGGTATGAGGCGAAGGAGGTGAACGAGCTCTTCCCGCAGGACGTTATAATACCAAGGAAGGCGGCGAAGTATCTCTTCAACGTTTCAAAATTCATAGACGATCTCCTTGTGAAATACTACAATATGCCCCCGTTCTATTCACTGGAAAGCGAGGAAGACCTCATAGGCCATCTCGTGATTGGGCTCGCACCTCACACATCAGGAGGTGTCGTGGGCAGAATAATAGGCTTCAGCGATGTTAATGCATTCTACGCGCATCCATTCTTCCATGCCGCAAAGAGGAGAAACTGCGATGGCGATGAGGACAGTATAATGCTGCTTATGGACGGTTTCCTCAATTTCTCGGCAAGATACCTGCCATCCACAAGAGGAGGCCTCATGGATGCACCGCTTGTCCTATCTGTGCTCATAAACCCAGACGAGATAGACAAGGAGGCTCTGAATGTTGATACGCTTTCTAGATATCCGCTCATATTCTATGAGGCAGCGGAGCGCCATGCGTCACCATCTGAGGTGGAGGAGACGATGATGACCATGAAGGTAAGGATAAAGAAGACAGGTACGTACATGGGTTCATCATATACCATGGAAACATCGGACATAAATGCCGGTGTACTCGTTTCTTCCTACAAGACCCTTGGCACGATGGACGAGAAGATCAGCGAACAGCTCGGCCTTGCAAAGAAGCTCCGGGCAGTTGATGCTGATGACGTCGCTGCAAGGGTCATATCGACGCATTTCCTCCCAGACATGTACGGAAATTTCAGGAGATTCTTCTCTCAGGAATTCCGCTGCACCAAGTGCAATGCAAAATACAGGCGCATACCCCTATCAGGCCGCTGTCTGAAGTGCGGATCAAACAGCCTAACGCTCACCATACACAAGGGGAGCGTGGTGAAATATCTCAACGAAACGCTGAAGATAGCCGAAAACTACAGGCTACCTGATTACCTCAGGGCAAGGATAGACAATCTGGCAAGGACCATAAAGGAGACGTTTCCAGACGAAGATGAAGAGGATGAAAAGAATGAGGCCAGGGAAGTTAAAATAACCGACCTTGATATGTACTGATATGCTAGGTGCACTCTACGTTGTAGGTCCGGCTGGAACAGGTAAATCAACATTCTCAGGTTCGCTGAACGAATGGCTCAAACGCATGGAATTCGATTCAGCGATAATAAATCTTGATCCGGGTGCAGATTATCTGCCGTATGAACCGGATTTTGATATAAGGGAATACATATCGCTGGATTCCATCATGTCAGATTACAATCTGGGTCCAAATGGATCGCAGATAGTTGCTGCGGACATGATCGTGAGCTACACTGATAAGATATCGGAGTTCCTTGAGGATCTTGACGATTACTATGTGATAATCGATACGCCAGGGCAGATAGAGCTGTTCACATTCCGCACGTCGTCAACGGAGATCGTAGAAAAAGTATCCGGGCAGAGATCCATGATGGCGTACATAGCAGATGCCCCGCTCTCAACCTATCCATCGGGCTTCATAGCACAGAAGATGCTCTATGCCTCGGTTTTCTCACGATTCTTCAGGCCGATGATGTTTGTGATCAACAAGGTTGATCTGGTCTCCGATGACGATATAAGGGAGATCAAAAAATGGGAGGTCTCTCCCGATCTTCTGAACGAGGCCTTTATGGATGAAAAGGGCCAGATGGAAAAGGACTACTTCATCGGCCTGCTTCAGGCGTTCAAGGAGAGCAACATAATGACAAAAATATATCCAGTATCCTCAAAGGATTCATTCGGGTTTGAAGATGTATATTCGCAGATGGCGTTATATTTTGCTGGAGGCGAGGATAACGACACCTACAAAGAGGAATGATTCGGCCTGCCGCTGAATAAGATCAGATTTTTGAAAAATATATTTTCGAATACTGAAGCCTAATACACGGATCAGCGAACCGTATCACCCTGCATTGCCATTTTCCTCAACCTTTCTGCTTCCTGATTTCCAGGATCGAGCTTCTCCACCTCGTCAAGGACTGCAGAGGCCTCCTCCCTTCTGCCCATCCTTATCAGTACATCCGCCTTCATGAGCAGATAATTGTAATTCGCAGGAACTATCCTTATCGCCTTATCGACCGTTGCAAGTGCATCCTCAAGCCGGCCAAGATCCATCAGGGCCTCGTATTTCTTGTATACGAATATCTGATCTGTTGAGTCAAGATCAGCTGCCTTCGAATAATCGTCAAGCGCCTTATCGACCTCGCCTCTCTTCCAGTATGCATTTCCTCTGTTGTAGTAGTAGTCCGGTATATCACCTTCCAGTTTTATCGCTTCCGTGAACTCCTGTATCGCCTTATCCACAAGGCCCATGTCCTCATATACAGATCCAAGCACGTTGTGATAATCAGGTACAGATCCGTCTAGGGCTATGCTTTTCTTAAGATCCTTTATGGCCTCTTCATATTTCTTCATGGAGTAATAGGCCATGCCCCTGTTGTGGTAAAGATCCGGATCATCCGATATTATCTCTATCGCCTTTGTGAATTCCTCTACTGCCTTATCATACTTATTGATGTTGAAATATGAAATGCCCCTCTCGTTGTATTCATCAGCACGCTGTTCTTTGTTATTGAGCTTAAATTCATCAGCCATGTTCCATCCTTGTCCTATAACGAAGCTATTATACAATGTTTTTGTTTTCTGCTAAAAAACTAAATTAAAACTCACATGAAAAAATGAAAGCGATCGCTTCGCTTGCATCTACGATATGGGTCATGCATGGTATTAGGCCGTGCACTGTCCATATTCATGATTGAAAGAATATGGCAGTTCTAAGTGGTATTCATGGGAATACCGTGGCCCCAACTGTATCCCCATCAAAAATTTCTACATCGTCTATTCTCAGCATTGCAGCGATGAGATCCCTATATTTTTCCAATGTCTGGCGTTTTCCACTGATAGTGGCTTTCTTTACCCTCGTTCCGATCGAAACCTTTGCGTTTGACTTGGCAGATCTTACGGCGTCGATCACGCTCACCAGGTAAGATACCTCATCTGCATCGCTGTAGCGGCGTTTTTCCTCCGACCAGGAATCCACATGAACGCTTATCTTTCTTCCGGGGAAATCCATGGTCTGATATATCTCCTCAGATATGAATGGCATTATTGGTGCATAGGCCTTGGCAACGTCAAGCATGACCTTTGAAGCGGTGTAAAGTGTTTCATCCACCTCATCGTAGTTTCCAGATTCTGATGATCTCTGAACTATGGGCTTTATCATCTCAAGATAATTGTCGCAGAACACGTTCCAGAAAAATGTGTCAAGCGTCGTCCTGGCCTTTGCAACCTCATAATTTTCCATGTACTCTGTTAGGGCTTCCAGGATCTTTGACTCCTCGGTGAGTATCCACCTGTTAACGGGGTTCTTGACGTCGTCGAATACGCGCACGGTTCTCTGGCCTTTCAATATGTCTATGAGCTTCTTTGCATTGTACATCTTTATGACCGTTCTCCGTCCTCTGGTAAAGTCCTGATCCTTTATCCTTATGTCGTCACCCTGCGACACAGTTGAAGCCCAGAATCTCAGGGCATCAGCCCCATATTTTTCTATGACGGTGTATATGTCCACTATGTTACCCTTGCTTTTGCTCATCTTCTCTCCATACATGTCGTAGACATTGCCGCTGATCATGATCTTGTACCACGGTATCTTATCATCGTGCATCTTCGATCTGGCTATGGTAGTGAAAGCCCAGAACGAGATTATATCATGTCCCTGTCCCCTCAGATCCTCCGGGTAATAACGGTCAAAGTATCCAAAGTGCGTAAGCGCTATCCTTGGTGTTAGCGATGACGTGGCCCACGTATCCA
This sequence comes from Thermoplasma sp. Kam2015, assembly GCF_003205235.1. NCBI lineage: Archaea > Methanobacteriati > Thermoplasmatota > Thermoplasmata > Thermoplasmatales > Thermoplasmataceae > Thermoplasma > Thermoplasma sp. Kam2015. Next base: position 18,786 of record NZ_QJSM01000003.1, read on the forward strand.
TAACATCGCGTTCCGGTACGAGGTTTGTGGAACCACATTTATCGCATTTTTTGCTTGGTTTCTGTATGCGTGGATCCACCGGGAGATCCTTTTCATCGGCGTATATGGTGTTTCCGCAGTCTGCACAGTACCATACCGGAAACGGTACGCCATAATACCTCTGCCTTGATATGAGCCAATCCCATTTGAGGCCATTGACCCAGTTCTCATACCTGACGCGCATGTAATCCGGTATCCACTCTATCCTGCGCCCGTTATCGATGAATGCATCCTTCATATCTAGATACTTTATGAACCACTGCTTCTCTATGAATATTTCAATGGGAGTTCCGCATCTCTCATGCGTGTTCACGGAATGCTTTATGCTCTCCTCCTTGACCACATAGCCCTGTTCCTTGAGCAGTTCCACGATCTTCTTTCTTGCATCGCCTATGGTCATGCCCTTCAGCGGGCCTGCCTCATCCGTCATTCTACCGTCCTTGTCTATGCTCATGCGGAGCGGCAGGTTGTATTTCTTCCAGAGATCAAGGTCGTTCTGGTCGCCGAAGGTGCACACCATCTCTGCGCCCGTGCCGAAGTTCATATCAACCGTATCGTCGGCCATGATCTTTACTCGCCTGTCAAAGATCGGAACGGTTGCCTCCCTGCCTATGAGCTGGCTGTATCTCGCATCCTGCGGATTAACGAATACGGCCACGCATGATCCAAGCATCTCAGGCCTGGTTGTGGCTATGGTAAGAGTTTTACCTTCCACGCTGAAGTTGATGTATACGAGCTTTGTATGCATCTCCTGATCCTTCATCTCGATCTGCGAGATGGAGGTCTTACATGTGGGACACCTTATGGATGGAGCCAGATCCCTGTAAACCCTCCCCTTCTTCACAAGATCGAGAAACATGGATTGCGATATCCTTATGGATTCAGGCGAGCTGGTGACGTAATAATCCTTGAAGTAACAGCTCATTCCTATGCGCTTCCACCCTTCAAGTAGCGATTTTTCGCTGGCCTCGCTCAGATCCTTGCAAAGTCTTATGAACTCCTCAACATTATTTTCATTGGGTTTCACGCCGGTTTCCTTCTCAACATACCTCTCAGTCGGAAGGCCATTGTCGTCGAAGCCCCATGGAAAGAACACATGATAGCCGCGCATGCGCTTGTATCTTGCTATGAAATCTATATGTGGATATGAAAATGAATGCCCCATATGCATCTTTCCAGATACTGTAGGTGGTGGGGTGTCAATCGCGAATACCCTGCTCCGTTTATCAGGTTCGAACCTGTAGATATCATTCTCATCCCAGTATTTGATCCATTTTTCTTCCATCTGATTTATGTCTATGTCCATCCGAATTGTAATTATGACACGCTTAATTAATTTACTCGAACGCGGAATATGGGAGCGGTTTCTTGAAAAAGTCCGGCTTGTTTAGCATCATTGTCAAACGTTTTATATTCATTATTGATAGGTTGATGAATGATATATGTTATAGACACATCCGCCATAATCTCCAGGAACCTCAATCTGCTGGATGGAGACCTCATATTTCCGTCATCAGTGATCAGCGAGATCAAGAGAGGCAAACTGCGCTACATGATCGATGCGCTGCTTCCCATGATCAGGGTTGTCAGCCCTGGCCAGGAATATCTGAAGGTGGTGGAAGATACCGCAGCTAAAACCGGAGATCTGATGAATCTGAGCCAGACCGACAAGGATGTTCTTGCCCTGGCTTTGCAGTATGGCGGTACCATAGTGACGGACGATTATTCAATACAGAACGTAGCATCATACCTGAACCTGAAATTTGTAAACGCAAACATAAAACGTATTGAAAAGCAGATAGCCTGGGTGTACAGGTGCACAGGATGCAAGAAGGTATTCTCAGTACCCGTGAAGGTATGCGATATATGCGGGCATGATGTTAAGAGGCACTACGACAAGAAGAGATCGATGATAAAGAAGGTCTAGGTTACAGAGATCCTTCCCACAAGATCAGCTATTCTCACTGCCTCAGGAAATTTTCCCCTCAGCGTGTTTCTCTCTATGATCTCCTGGGCGCTCCGCGGGTCTATGCCAGAAAGGTTTGCCATTATTACGTATCCATTGTTTCTTATCTCCACCGGTTTCAGGGATCTCAGTATCCTCACCTTTTCCTCATCTCTGAGGTGTTTTTCTATGGCCCGTATCATCTTCTCCACGCTTCCTCCGGGTTCAAACAGGGATATAACCGGCACACCAAGTTCTCGATGGAGGGAATCTATATCACATATATTGAAACCTGCAAACGATATACCGCTCATCATTATTACCTTCGCCAGGGATCCGGTTTTCCTGAACAGCCTGGCTATGGCCTCATTGACATCGTTTCCATCCACATGCACGCGATCCTTCTGTATGGCTTCAAGATAGCCATCAATCCTCATCAGGACGCCTATAAGGCTGCTCTCACTGTCGCCTCTTCTGAATGGGGAATCATCGACGCCAAGTATCCTCATGCCCCTTTTGATCCTGAGTTTCTCCGGCAAAGGCTCATATTCAAGCGATAAACTGTTCCTTGGATGATCGTCCATTCCATCGGTCATCTCTTCCTCCTGATAGAATATCTGATCTCATGACTGCGCGGAAATTCGCGCTGATAGATATCCTTGAACAGCCGATCAAAATCATCAGCGGAGGTATGGTATTCGGCCGTTCTGAAACCAAACTCGTTTATACTCAGGCTACCATCATCCATCTTGACTATCTCTATGCCCCGATCTTTCTTGAAGGTCTTCATCTCTATTTCATATCCCGGCTTTAATTTTCTCACCATCGAAGATATGTCCCTAACGGCACCAGATGAAGATATCATTGGCATATCAATCATCACTCAATGTTCATCAAGTTCAAACATCATTTTAGCAATCTATCTTGCTTTCATTGTGTGTTTCGCAATGACATGTTCCAGGCATTCTTCCTCGGTCTTGAATACTGAATCGCACAAAGGACACCTGTATTCAACGTGCCCAGATATCATCACTTTTATGCATCCAGACATATTTTAACATCACATCCATTATTTTAATCCCGACGGATCTTCTTATCGCCACGATGCAAAGATGCATGGGGTATATCAGATGATCGTGGATATTGCGCCAAAGGCGTCTTCTCAGATCTGAAGTGAAAGTTCACCAGCCCCACCGATCGACATCATGTTGCCACCTTAAATGAGCTGATTCCACATAGATCAGTGCAAAATTATCAATAAACTTTCCTGTCATTGTAAGATCGTACTTTAGATCTGAGGCAAATTTCGTGCACATCCGAGACTGCAAATAGCCAGTTTCTACGATATCGTAAACCCGCACAGAAAAAAATTGTTGGAGAATATGGATTACTTCAGAAGATCAGATATGAGCAGTTTATCCATGAGCGAAGCCTTTATCCTTATCTGCTTGGTCAGGTAGGCCGTAAGCGGATCTATCTCCTTGGCAAGTATCTTATTGAACACATCCGATGAAACCATCACATTGATGTCCGCCTCTATCTTTCCCTCCTCAACATCGCTTAGATGCGAGTCTTTGAGATAGAAGTGGTAGTTATCCTTGCCATCGAACTCCAGGTTTATGCTCCTGCTCAGGGACTTGAGTTTTTCCCTGTATTTTGGATCATTCTCAAACTTCTTATTGACTTTGACCACTAGCTGCTGTAGCGTATCCTTCATGTTTTTCCCTGATCCTTCTCTGCTTATAAATCAACGCCTGTTCCACAAGATGCAGATGGACCTTTGATGGATCAAGCGGTCTTGATTTGAATTCACTGTGGTATTGCGTGGCTATGAAGCTATCATCACCGTTTTTCTCCAGGATCTCCATTCTCATACCCTCATCATCTGTCGCCGAGAACCGGAAACCGGCCTTTTCGATCATGTCGATATAATCTGGATTGACCTCGTATCTGTGCCTGTGCCTCTCGTATATGACGTCTGTCCCGTATATCCTGTGCGCCAGGGTACCCTTCTTTATTATGACCTTCTTTGATCCGAGGCGCATCGTACCACCCAGATCCTTTATGCCCTTCTGTTCTGGCAGTATGTCCACGACAGGATATTTTGTCTTCTCATCAAATTCGGTGCTGTTGGCGCCTTCAAGACCAAGAACGTATCTTGCCACTGCGATCACAGCCACCTGGAAACCAAGGCATATTCCAAGGAATGGAATACCATTATCCAGAGCGTACTTTGTGGCCGCTATCTTCCCCTCCACCCCCCTGTATCCGAATCCTCCAGGTATCAGAATGGCGTCCGCTTCAGCCAGAACGCTCTGATCGTACCTTACCGTTTCGGAGTCGATCCACATTATGTCAACTGCAATGCCTGTATTGCCAGTCACATGCGAGAAAGCTTCCTTGTGGCTGATATACGCATCATGCAGATCCACATACTTGCCGACGATGGCTATCTTTACCCTTTCTCTGGGATTCCTTATGTTCTCTGTGTATTCCGACCAAGAGTCCCTGTAGTTTATATCCATGTTCAGGAGCTTTGAGAGCCTCGTTATCAGGCCTTCCTTCACCATGATCTGTGGCAGGAGGTATACATTTTCCACATCGCTCACGCTTATAATACCCTCAACAGGCACATCTGTAAAGAGCGATATCCTCGCCTTTGTTTCATCGGTCAGCCTCCTCTTTGATCTTGCAAATATTATATCTGGCTGAATGCCTATTTCTCTTAGCGATTTAACACTGTGCTGGGTTGGCTTTGTCTTCTGCTCCATGGTTGGACCTATCTCAGGAACGAGCGTAACATGGGCGAAGACAACATTCGATTCCTCGCGCTTGAGCTGTCTCAGAGCCTCAAGAAAAGGCATAGATTCTATATCACCAACAGTGCCGCCAACCTCTATGAGAACTATGTCAGCACCGCTGGATTTCGCCACGTCCCTTATCCTCCGTTTTATCTCATCCGTTATGTGCGGTATGATCTGTACTGTCTTCCCCAGATAGTCTCCATGCCTTTCCTTCTGTATGACCTCAAGGTAAACCTTGCCCGTTGTTATGTTGTTGTTCTTCGTGAGGTTGATGTTCATGAAACGCTCGTAGTTGCCCAGATCGAGATCAACTTCACCCCCATCATCAAGAACAAAGACCTCACCGTGCTGGTAAGGATTCATCGTGCCTGCATCATAATTTATGTATGGATCAATCTTAACTGCGGATACCTTTATACCGGAATCCTTCAAAATATGACCGATGCTGGAGGTAATTGTACCTTTTCCGAGACCAGATATAACTCCACCAGTCACAACTATGTACTGCATTATAGATAAACACAGACTCGTTAATTAAATTTTTCAATCTACTCCAAAAGCGGTATATTCAGCGTTTTTTCACATATGATGATGGCCATGTCGCATCTTCATGATCTTAATTGTATTGTTCAAACAGATGCAGATAGATCTGTGATCTACGTGCATTTTTTATAAATTGTTATAGATATAAATTAACTATCATGTGATAATAACTACGCATAATATTGAATTTGCCGAGATTGTATGGCAAATTTATTTAAGACAAGATGGAATATTATAATCATGACTCTAACAATCTGTCCTTACTGCGGGACAGGATGTCAGATAGAGGTCGATTATTCAGGGGATCATTACACTGTGCATGGTTATACAAGATCCGTCGTGAATGAGGGAAAGCTATGCATCAAGGGATATCAGGGGCTTTCCTATGCAGGGTCACGCGACAGGATAACCTCTCCCATGATCAGGAGAGGGGATGTATGGACAGAGGTGAGCTGGGACGAAGCATTGGATTACGTGGCAAGGAGGCTCACCGAGATCAGGGATAAATATGGTCCGGATTCCATAGCGTTTCAGGCATCAGCGAAGTGTACGAATGAGGAGAACTATCTGATCCAGAAGATAGCACGCATGATGGGAACAAACAATGTGGATCACTGCGCAAGAAGCTGCCACAGCTCTACCGTTGCAGGACTCATACGTACGCTTGGGACAGCCGCGGCGACAGGTTCCATAAAGAGCTTGAAGTCCACCGAAACCTTCTTTGTTATAGGATCAAACACAACGGAGCAGCATCCAATAATAGGCACAACGATAATAAGGCAGAAAAAGGCTGGCAAGAAGCTGATCGTCGCCGATCCAAGGAGAACGAAGCTCGCCTCCATAGCGGACGTTTTTCTCCAGTTCAGGCCAGGATCCGACGTGGCGCTCCTGAACTCCATGATGTTTGTCATACTCAAGGAGAATCTCATTGATTCCGAGTTCATCAGAACAAGGACGACCGATTTTGATGCCTTTGCCGCCGAGATTGAGAAGTACCCGCCTGAGATAACCGAACAGATCACCGGAGTATCTCCCGATCTTTTGGAGAAAGCAGCAGAACTATATGCTGGGAACAGGCCATCGGCCATACTCTATGGTATGGGCATAACTCAGCATATACACGGTACTGAAAATGTCATGAGCGTCTCAAATCTGGCTCTTATGACCGGAAACATAGGCCGATACGGGTCAGGCATCTTTCCGCTTAGAGGCCAGAACAATGTCCAGGGGTCAAGTGATATGGGCGCCCTTTCGGAATTTTACCCCGGATACATTCCGGCAGATTCGGATGGGGTTGAAAGGTTTGAAAAGATATGGGGTGCCAAACTTCCAAGAAATATCGGTCTCATGCTCTCAGAGATGTTCGATGCGGCCATAGACGGGAGGGTTAAGGCGATATATCTCATGGGTGAAAACCCAGTGATAACAGAAGCGAATCTGTCTGATGTTGAAAAGGGCCTAAAAAACCTAGATCTGTTTGTCGTTCAGGATATATTCATGACGGAGACGGCAAAATTCGCACATGTCATCCTTCCGGCATCCTCGGCACTTGAAAAGGATGGCACATTCACAAACACTGAACGGAGGATTCAGAGGGTGGTTGCTGTGAAGGATCCGCCGGGAGATGCAAAACCAGACTGGTGGATACTGAGCCAGCTCTATTCAAGGCTGTTCCATCGTGAGGCGTACAGGTCTCCGGAGGAAATATTCAACGAGATCAGGGTGGCAATTCCAAACTACTCTGGAGCCAAGTATGAAAACCTCTATCCTGACGGAAAGCAGTGGCCGATAAACGATCAGCATCCAGAAGGGACTGAAATACTGCATGTGGAGAGGTTCACAAGGGGGCTGGGCAGATTCATGGCTATCCCGTACAAGCCACCATCTGAAACGCCAGACGATCAGTATCCATTCATCCTCACCACTGGAAGGAATTATTACCACTGGCATTCAGGCACTATGACGAGGCGCAGTGATATACTAGAAAGGGAATCTCCGAATCCGTATGTGGAGATAAGTGTCAATGACGCAAAGAAGCTGTCTATAAGGAATGGACAGAGTATAACGGTGGAATCTAGGCATGGATCCATAAGGCTGCCTGCTATGGTGACCTCCAAGATACCGGACGGGATAGTGTTTGTACCATTCCATTTCAAGGAGGCCAGGGTAAATCTACTGGTGGGAGAAAACCTGGATCCATATTCCAAGATACCGGAATTCAAGGTAGTTGCGGTTAGGGTGATCGCATGATATACGAGCTCACCGAAAAGGATATGGAGAGACTGCTTCAGAAGATAGGGGAAGAGTACGATGTATTTGGATCAAAGGAAGAACTTGGTGAGGTCGTATTCTCTAAGATATCATCATTCAGCGAGGTATCGGAGAAAAAGAGCAGCTATTCGCCGAAGGATTTTCTGATAAAGAGATCGGAGAATATACTTGAGATTCCGAGGGTGGAAAAGAAGGCTGTGTTCGGTGTGAAGAGCTGCGATCTGCGCGGATTTTACCTGATGGATCTGCAGATACTGAACAAGGATCCTTTTTATACTGTCAGGAGACAGAATACGCTGTTCATCAACTTTGTATGCACAGAGAAGTGCCCTGGCGGCTTCTGCACCTCATTCGGTGGGCCTGTGCTTGATGACTATGATATACAGGTACTCCACATAGGCCAATCATACTTTGTTGAGGCGGATCCACGATATGAAGGATATCTTGCAGGCTTCAGGCCAGCTCTGGATCAGGACGTCTTCGTAAAGCACTCCGAAGAATTCAACAGGAAGTACGGAAAGATCGAACTGAACGGCATTGAGAAGAGGATGAAGTGGTCTTCAAAGCTCTGGACGGAGTTTGCGAATTACTGCATATCCTGTGGCGCATGCAACTACTCATGCCCCACTTGCTACTGCATCGATGTCTATGACGATGAAACCGGCAGGAAGAAGGAGTGGGATTCGTGCATACTGGAAGGATTCACGAGGACCGCCGCAGGAAATGTTAGGCCGGATCTATCAGATCGGCTCAGGCAGAGGTTTTATCACAAGTTCAAATATTACAAACTTTCCAAGGGCGAGTATCTTTGCACCGGCTGCAACAGATGCGTTGATGACTGTCCTGTGGACATAGATATAAAGGAGGTGATAACGCATGATTACGATAAAGAATGAATATCTGCCGGAAAAGATGAAACCGATAAGGTTCAGAATGGAGACGGATGACACATACACAATAGTGTTCTCGAAGAGAACCATGTCCCATGCTGGGCAGTTCTACATGCTGTCTGTTGATGGCGTCGGCGAATCACCCATATCAGTTGCATCAGGCTTCGGAAATCCCCTCACATTCTCAATCAAAGCGGTAGGATCCGTAACGAAATATATAATGGATCATCGAGACTCTGCGATAGGCCTTAGAGGCCCATATGGAAATGCGTGGCCCTGGAAGGGCGCTGATCATATCGTTGCCATTGCAGGTGGCATAGGAATTCCACCCATAAAGGCGCTGATTGAAGATATGGAATCCGAGGGTAACCTGGGCGATCTCACGGTTCTCTATGGAGCCAGATCTCCTAAGGATATAGTCTACAAGAATGAAATAGAGGCATGGAAAAAGGAACTTGACTTTAGAATAACCGTTGATAACGGAGATCCATCATGGAAGGGCAATGTTGGAGTGGTTACTACGCTCATACCTGGAGTAGAGCGGTACAAAAATGGATCGGCATTTGTGATAGGTCCGCCAATAATGATGAAGTTCTCTGTCCAGGAGCTGATCAAGCATGGGTTCAGTCCTGAAAACATCTACCTATCCCTTGAACGCCGGATGGAATGCGGAATTGGAGTTTGCGGGCACTGCAATATAGGGCAGTGGTATGTGTGCGAATCAGGGCCTATATTCAGGTATTCAGATGTTATGAACGAACCGGAGGTTTTTCTTTGAATATCCATGAATTTTCCTGCCGTTAAGGAAAAATGCCTATATGTTAAGCCCATTGCGTGATAAAAATGGAAAATATGAGAATATATATCTATATATTATATTTAGATGACCCTTAACTATATCTTAGGAATATCTCAGTTGATCTGAGGAAACAGAGATGGCACAAGGGCTATTGCAGCAGCTTGATAATTCAAATGTTGGTAAATTTCATCTAAAGGCTTGGATCATCTCTGGAATGGGATTTTTCACCGATGCCTATGATCTTTTCATCATAGGTACTGTTGTTACTCTTCTTCCGCTTGCAGGCTGGAATCATCTGACGACAGCCTACGTGTCCCTCATATCTTCGGTTTCACTTCTGGCTTCGGTCATCGGTGCTTTTACCTTCGGCAGGCTTCTGGACGCGCTGGGGCGTAGCAGGGTCTACGGTTTTGAACTCATGCTGCTCATCATCGGCGCCATAGGCAGCGCGTTTCTCGTTCCGGTGAATGGCGTCATTTATCTCCTGATCTGGAGGTTTATACTGGGTCTTGGAATTGGCGGTGATTATGCCGGCAGTTCAACCATAATGGCTGAGTTTTCAAATGCAAAGAACAGGGGGCAGCTTATAGGTATGGTCTTTTCCATGCAGGGCTTTGGTCTTGTTTTTGGGCCGATAATGGCGCTGTTGATGATAAGATACATACCGGATATGGATCTTGTCTGGAGGCTGCTGCTCATGATCGGAGCAATACCTGCAGCCATAGTGCTCTATGGACGAAGAACCATTGGTGAAACCCCGAGGTACTCAATAAATGTTTCTGGCGACGTATCCTCTGCAAAGAAGGTCATTGAGAGGATATCTGGAAATTCAAGAATAACCACCGCACCGGATGAGGTCATCACAGAGAAGATAAGCTGGAAAGAAATGTTTACGGAGCGTCAGTTCCTGATGACGCTGATAGGAACCGCAGGAGCGTGGTTTGCTCTTGACTGGGCTTTTTATGGGAACTCAATAATGAGCCACCAGATGCTCTCTGCCATCGTGCCAGCATACATCGGTGGAGTTGCAAAGGTGCAGATCACAACTTTATATTCGCTTATAATCTTCGCCGTTTCAGCGCTTCCTGGGTACTGGGTCGCTACATTCACCGTGGACAGAATAGGCAGAAAGCCACTGCAGATACTGGGATTCTCAATGATGGCCATATCATATCTCGTTCTGGGATTGCTCAAATTCATATACGCCGATTCTTACATAGTCTGGTTCATGATAATATATGGGCTCAGCTACTTTTTCACGGAATTTGGTCCTAACGTTACCACGTTCATCTACAGCCCTGAGATGTTCCCGACTGCATTGAGAGGCATGGGATCAGGGCTTTCGTCTGCAGGTGGAAAGCTGGGTGCATTCATAGGCACTGCCCTCAACGTTGTGATCTTCGCAGCGTTCGGTGAGAATAATCTGTTTCTGATCCTTGCGGGCATATCACTACTTGGAGCATTGTTGACCCTATTTTTCCTGCCAGAAACATCTGGAAGGACTCTTGAGGACATATCCGGAGAGAGGGATTTTAAGAGATCCGTCGGAAGCGGATCAAGAAAATGATATTCAGTCATATCCATTTTCAGGTTTTTATCTCTCATTCATCCGTTTTCCTTCAAAATTGTTGGAAAGAATTTCAGCATTCCAAGAGAACGAAGATATCCGCATGACGAAAACATTATTAATCAAGTTTAAATATGCCCCACATCCTGTGGTAATATGGTTAGTGTCAAATACGTTCCAAGCGATCTGTTGATCAATTACGTCTCTGAGAAGTTAAAGAACGAAAAGAAGATAGCAGAGCCAGACTGGTCCAAATATGTCAAGACCGGTATAAGCCGTGAAAAATCACCGGTTAACAGGGACTGGATCTATGTACGCGCTGCCGCAATGCTGAGAAAACTTTACATAAATGGAAATCTAGGTATATCCAGAATGAGCAGCGAATACGGTGGCAAGGTAGACAGAGGATCGAAGAGATATCATGCATCTCAGGGAAGCAGATCCATAGTGAGATATCTGTTCCATGAACTGGAGAAGGCCGGGTATGTGCAGAAGACTCCGAAGGGCAGATCACTATCTCCTGAAGGCATGTCCCTGCTGGATAACGCAAGCAAGGACATAATAAAGCAGCTTGCAGAGAAAGATCCAGCGTTTCAGAAGTTCATCTGAAGCAGATGATTGGATCTGGCGTATTGAGTGCGCCAATGCCTGTGCAAAACACTTATAAGTTAAATGGAGATAGGTAACATAGTGGATATGATTGCTTGGCGGATATATCTTCAGGTGGTATATCCGTGATCTTGCTGATGAAACATGGCATCTCATCCGAAAGTGATGGATATGGATGATGACGAGGAACTTGAAAGAATAAGAAGACAGCAATTAGAGAGCATGCAAAGGCAGGCCATGCAGGAACAGATGCGTGAGGAGCAGGAGAAACAGAGAGAGGCAGAGAAGGCCAGGCGTCAGCAGATACTGAGACAGATACTCGATCCATCTGCAAGGGAGCGTCTTAACAACGTGAGGCTTGTTAGACCCGATCTGGCCGATAATGTCGAAAATCAGCTCATACAGCTTGCCAGCATGGGAAGGATCAACCGCATGCTGACAGAAAGGGATATAATTGATATATTAAGTAAGCTTACCGAAAATAAGAGAGAACCAAGGATAGAGAGGAGAAGCAAATGAGCCGGAACAAGGAACTTGGAAGAAAGATACGATTGATGAAGAAGGTAAAGCAGAACAGAAGAGTTCCTGGCTGGGTCATGATGAAGACCGCCAGGAAAGTAACGCAGAATCCGCTGCGAAGAAACTGGAGACGCGGCAGTCTAAAGATATGAGGTGAATGAAATGGCGGATGAAACGGTCACTCAGGAGGTCATAATAAACGTCCCACTTAGGGATGCAAAAGCCTCTTCAAGGAAGAGGAGAGCGGATACTGCTGTATCTGTACTCAGAAATTTTATCTCCAGAAAGATGAAGATCGATGAGTCGAAGATATGGATCGACCCGAAAGTAAGTGAAAAGATATGGGAAAGAGGAAGGGAACATATCCCATCAAAGTTATCGGTGAAGGTAATAAAATTAGAAGAGGGAACCACCGAAATCATAATGCCTTGATTCCGGTTCAATCATTTTTTGTATTCACAGTCTGCGGTGATGTGTTGTGATAAGGAAGACGTCAGTGCTTAGAAGTAACTTTATCGGTATATATGCCAAGGCTTGGGATGACGTTGCCTTCATCACAATGATGGCCGATGATAAGACTGTGGCCGATTTTCAGGAAGTCCTGCAGGTCGACGTCAGGAAAATAAGCATAGATAACTCCAGCCTGATAGGAACGATGATGGTGATGAACTCAAACGGCCTCATCGTACCCTATGGCTCAGAGATAGCTGGCCTTGGAGATCTCGACGGCAGGAACGTGTTACAGTTGAAGGACAAGATAAACGCCATTGGAAACGACATTATAGCCAACGATCACGGCGCAATAATCCATAAAAATTTCAGCAACAGATCCAGGAAGGAGATAGAAGACACGCTTGGCGTGGAAACAATACGGACGACAATAGGAAATATCCTGACCGTTGGTTCAGCCGGTATACTCACCTCCAAGGGTATGCTCGTCAATCCGGAAACCGATGAGGACGAACTTGAGTTTCTCAAGGATTTCTTCAAAGTGTCCGTAAAATCAGGAACGGCAAATTTCGGAAGCATCTATGTGGGCGCCTCGATAGTGGCAAATTCGAAGGGGGTGCTTGTGGGAAAAGATACAACGCCGATAGAAATGGATAGGATTGACGACGTACTTTCATGAACGTATGCTAAATCCATCCGGATCCTTAGGCAATCGCTGAATGGCAATAGGCTTAGAATTGAGGTAATGACATCTGGCGATGGAATATTTGAAATAACATATCGTCCTCAAGATTACGCTGTTCCTTGCCAGGATCTATCTTCTGAACCCTCTGACCTGAGATATCTTTATTATGGGTTTGAGTTCTATGCCGTTTTCCCTGAGAAGTTCGGATCCGCCTTCCTCCCTGTCAACGACGCAGAAAGCGCGCTTAACAATCGCGCCATTTTCACGCAGTGTCTGCACAGCCTTCAGCACAGAATTTCCTGTGGTGACAACGTCCTCTATGACATCTATCTCCTCCCCCTTTTCAAGCTTTCCAACAAGGAGGCTCATGGTTCCATGCGATCGTTCCTTCCTCACGATTATGTAGGGTACAGAAAGCTGCAGGGCCGTTGCGACAACAAGCGGAACGGCACCGAGTTCCATGCCAGCTATCTTCTTTGATCTTATCATGGTAGAAAATTCAGATGCTATATTTTTCAGCAGAGATGGGTCTGTCGCCGCCTCCTTTATGTCAACATAATATGTGGATCTTTTTCCAGATGTTAATACAAAATCACCGAATTTTATCGCGCCAACTCTCAGTAGATCCTCTTCAAGTCCAACCATATAATATCATAAGGGCTATGGGCTTGTAAGAAAAAAAGGTTTCCATATTGAATTATGCAGGCCACAGATGATCAACATCATCTCTGGGTGTTATGAGGCCGGAACCTCATTGAGACGATTTCGGAGGTCATGTTAATTAACCAGCATAGCATATTTCAGCGGACAATGTACGAGAACAGGCAGTATCAGGCAGAGGCCATAGATTTCCTCGGTAAATCACTCCAGGATCATTATGGCGTGGCGTTGGAATCGCCAACAGGATCTGGAAAGACCATAATGGCTCTTAGATCTGCTCTGAAATATGCCAGCGAAAGGAAGCTGAAGATCCTGTATCTCGTGCGCACAAATTCTCAAGAGGAACAGGTCATCAGAGAGCTTCGCGCGATTTCTTCTGCGACAAAGGTCAGGGCTATACCGATGCAGGGTAGAGTTAACATGTGCATACTCTACCATATGATCGAGGATCTCCATGAGATAAATGCAGAATCGCTGGCCAAATTCTGCAACATGAAGAAACGCGAGGTCATGGCGGGCAACGAATCTGCCTGCCCATATTTCAACTTCAAGATAAGATCGGACGAAACTAAGAGATATATATTCGAAGAACTCCCAACCGCAGAGGAGTTCTATGAATACGGAGAAAGAAACAACGTTTGCCCGTACGAGAGCATGAAGGCAGCACTGCCTGATGCAGAGATTGTTGTGGCGCCGTATGCTTATTTTCTCAACAGAAACATAGCTGAAAAGTTTCTCAGCCACTGGGGTGTATCAAGAAACCAGCTCGTGATCATCCTCGACGAGGCGCACAATCTTCCGGATATAGGCCGATCAATAGGATCGTTCAGGATATCCATTGAATCGCTCAACAGGGCCGACAAGGAGGCACAGGCCTACGGCGATCCAGAACTTTCACAGAAGATACATGTATCTGATCTCATAGAGATGGTAAGAAGCGCCCTTCAGAGCATGGTGAGCGAGAGATGCCAGAAGGGGGACGTCAGGATCAGATTCCAGGAATTCATGGAGTACATGATGATAATGAACAAGAAGGGAGAAAGGGAGATACGTTCTCTCTTCAACTATCTCTATCTTTTCGGAGAGTACGTTGAAAATGAGAAGGAAAAGGTGGGCAAGGTACCGTTCAGTTACTGCTCATCCGTTGCCAGCAGGCTGTCTGCGTTTTCGGATCAGGATGAGGAAAGATACGCCGCCATTCTTTCTCCAGAAGAGTCTGGGTATATCCAGGCAGCTTGCCTCGATCCATCAGGAATCCTGGAGGTTCTGAAGGAATCCAAGACCATACACATGTCCGGTACGCTCGATCCCTTTGATTTTTACTCAGACATAACTGGTTTTGAAATCCCATTCAAGAAGATAGGCGAAATATTTCCGCCGGAAAACAGGTACATCGCATACTATGATGGTGTATCGTCCAAGTATGACACTCTGGATGAAAGAGAACTGGACAAGATGGCAACCATCATAGAAGAGATAGTGACAAAGGTCAGGAGAAACACCATAGTTTATTTTCCTTCATACTCGCTGATGGATAAGGTTGAGAACAGGGTCTCATTTGATCATATGAAGGAATACAGGGGCATAGATCAGAAGGATCTCTATGCCATGCTTCGAAAATTCAGAAAGGGAAATGGTACCATATTTGCAGTCTCCGGAGGCAGATTATCGGAGGGTATAAACTTCCCCGGAAATGAGCTCGAGATGATAATACTTGCAGGTCTCCCATTCCCCAGGCCTGACGCATTGAACAGATCACTCTTTGATTACTACGAGAGAAAATACGGCAAGGGCTGGGAATACAGCGTGGTGTACCCAACGGCCATAAAGATAAGGCAGGAAATAGGGAGGCTCATCAGAAGTGCTGATGACGTGGGTGCGTGTGTCATACTTGATAAAAGATCTGGGCAGTTCAGGAGATTCATACCAGATCTCAGGAAGACTTCCGATCCGGCTTCAGATATCTACAATTTCTTTTCATCGCTTAAAGCTAGAGAAAAATACAGCGCATGATCCATCCGTGGAAAATGTTTTAAGCCTGTTTTGATATGTAAATCTGGTTTATATGGCTATAAACGCTGTGGCTGGCTTCATCAGGGAGTTCTCTCCTAAGGATATTGATCAGGTCTACAGGATAGCACAGAACTCCCTGACAGAGTTCTATACCCAGTCCCTGATAATGGATCTTCACAGGGAATGGCCTGAATCATTCATGGTGTATACGATAACGGATACGGTTGTTGGTTTCATAGTGGGCTCAAAGTATTCCAGAACCGAAGCCAGAATACTTCTCTTTGCGGTTGATGAGAGGTTCAGGAAAATGGGAGTAGGTTCCGCGTTGATGGACAGATTCCTTCAGCTGTGCAGAGAGGAGAACATGCTGAGTGTGCGGCTGGAGGTCAGAACGGATAATGATGAGGCCATACGCTTCTATAAGAAATATGGATTTGTTATAACGGCATTGCTTCCTGGATATTACAGCGATTCTTCAAATGCATATACCATGTGGCGCATCATATGAATGCATTCAATTTATTGAAAAGTTAGAAGTTTGAGGAAGTTTTTAAAATTCAGATGTTCAGATGTGATATGGGTGGATTTTTCCGGTGGAAATGTTTAATATTTAGTTTGCAAAATTCATAAGAACGGGCTTATGCAGGCCTCATACAAGAGTGTTTGCATCATGATACGGTCTTGTACTGAATCAGATGCACAGGCAAAGGGCTATTCACTGAAAGGAATTTTAGAAGATTCAGCTGAATGATAGATCACCATGACTTCACATTATGATGTTTTGGCCATCGAAATCAACTGCGATATAATATTTTACAGAAACTTGGCGTAAATCCAAAAATAAAAATTGAAAATAAAAAATTGGCCACCTAGATGTGGTCATCCCGCTTAGAATACAGGGATCTTGCCTTCGACAAACTGCATAGTCAGATCCGATATGTGGGCAATTCTGTCGTCAACGAGATTTCTTATGTTGTTCTTGTGCTTTGAATGATCAACGTTCCCCTCATATATGACCTGTACGCTTGCCACATGTGGATCGTCTATGGGCCTACCTATCTGCGAAACTATCCTGACCAGTACTTCAGCGATGTCGTTGCCTTCCTCCTTCACTATATCGTTCGCTATCTTGTTTGACAGAACGTTATAGAGCTTTCCCACGTGCGTGACCGGGTTCTTTCCTGCGGCAGCCTCCATGCTCATGGCCCTGTACGGTGTTATCAATCCATTGACTCTGTTTCCCCTTCCTACTGATCCATCATCGCCGTTCTCCATGGACATGCCTGTGACCGTAAGATATCCAACGGCCTTGCCATCTTCCTTTATATCCGCGGTATTTATGAAAACCTTTACCTCCTTGTCGGTGTATTCAACAGCGTTGTCCAGGACGAGCTGCTTAAGTTCATCCTTTATATTGAAGTATTCGTCGGCATCGTGGATGTATTTATCCACCATTGCTGCCGCCACAGTCAGGTTTATAGTGTCCTTCTGCCTGAATCCCATGACCTTGATATCATAGCCAACCATGGGCATCTTCTTCTTGAGCTCTCCATTAAGGTATTTCTCCGTATTCAGAACCATGTTTTCAGTTTCTGACAGAGGTGCAAAACCAACCCCGAATGATGTGTCGTTGGCCTCAAGCTTCTTTGTGTCGTAGACCTCCACAAGATCAACGGACCCCTGGCCTATCCTTGAATCTATCATGACATCTGCGTCAACGTCCAGGTGCTTGAAATGTTCTCTGAGATAGTCTCTGGCAGCCTTTATCGTTATAGATTTGAACGGCACACGGTCATTGCCAACCTTGGTCGTTGCCCTTCCACTGAGAAGTATATAAGTCGGCTCCAGAACAAGCCCACCTCCATACTTGGGTGCCGACTGCCCGCCGACGACCTCAACCTGATCCGTGTTGTGGTGCAGGATCCTACCGTAGTGCTCTATGTAATATTTTGATAGGGATCTGCTAACTGCCTCTGCAATACCGTCTGCAACGCTATCTGGATGCCCGATACCCTTCCTCTCCACTATTTCAACTTCTTTCTTTGGAGTCGGTATCTGGTGCAGCTCCTCGACTGAGATATTTCTCTCCATAATTAACCTCTGGATAGTCCATATTTATGGTTTATTAAATGTTTTGTAAGCAAATTCCAAATATTACGGCATCTGAAAATAATATTACTATTAGTAATTAGAACAATATTTATGCCCTCCGTTGAATAACACCCATGAACTTCCTCATAAGTGTTTATGACAAGACTGGCCTGATCGATTTTCTCTCGAGCATAAAGAGCAAGATCGATCTGGTATACGCAACATCCGGTACCTACAGATCGCTCGGAGGCTTGGGCCTGAAACTTCATGAGACATCTGAGATAACCGGCTTCGAGGACCTTCTAGGTGGAAGGGTAAAGACGCTTCATCCGATGCTGTACGCCGGCCTTCTATACAGGGACAGGAATGATGGAGACCAGATAAAATTCGATGTTGTCATATCAAATCTATATCCATTCAGTACTGATATGAAGAGCGAGGACGAAATGATAGAGAACATCGACATTGGCGGCGTTTCGCTGACCAGGGCAGCCGCGAAGAACTACAGGAACATACTGATACTGACTTCTCCTGATGACTATGCAGCAGCCGCTAAGGTGATCAACTCCGGATCCATACCGGAAGAATACAGAAAGAGAATGGCCATGAAGGCCTTCATAAGGATGGCCGAATATGATGCGAAGATACATGAGGGCCTTTCAAGGGTTTTCGGCATGGATCCAGATTCATACGCTGTCATAGGCCATGATGGAGAAAAGTTGAGATATGGTGAAAACCCGGATCAGGAAGGATATCTGTTCATGAATAGTGCGCATGTCGGTGTGGCAGGGGCAGAAAAGCTCAACGGAAAAGAGCTTTCATACAATAATATACTGGATGCTGATTCGGCCTTCGAGACCGCGCTTGAGTTTCAAGATCCTGCAGTGGTTGTCATGAAGCATAACACACCCTCTGGCGTGGCGCAAGACGGCGACATAGTGGCTGCCTTCAGGAAGGCATGGGATGCCGATTCTGAGAGCGCATACGGTTCTGTGATAGCAGTTAACAGAAAGGTCACGGAGGAACTGGCCGCTGCCATGAAGCCTTACTTCATAGAGGTTGTTCTTGCTCCGGACTACGAAGATAAGGCGCTGGATCTGCTCAGAAAGAAGAAGAACCTCCGTGTTCTCAGGGTGAACTGGCAGAGGGACACAAGGCTGCGCATAAGGTCAGTATCGGGAGGATTTCTGGCTCAGACACCGATGCATGCCTCCATTGATGCATCTTCCCTCAAGCTAGTTACGGAGAGATCCGCCGATCCGAAATCGCTGGAGGATCTATTGTTCGCATGGAAGGTGGTGGCCAGATCGAGAAGCAATGCTATAGTATTCGCGAAGGATCTGGTGACAACCGGTATAGGTGCCGGTCAGACCTCAAGGGTGGAGGCAGTTAGGATAGCTGCGCAGCGTGCCGGTGATCGTTCAAAGGGATCAGTGATGGCCTCTGATGCGTTCTTCCCGTTCCCTGATAGCATCGATGTGGCAGCAGATGCTGGAATAAAGGCCATAATCCAGCCAGGCGGATCAATAAGGGATGATGAAGTTATAAAACGCTGCAACGAGCTCGGAATACCCATGTACTTCACAGGAAAAAGAGTGTTCCTCCATTAAAATTTATAATTATAAATCAAAAATTTTATTCTCCCTTGAAAACAGGTTTCCTCTTTTCCTTGAATGCGGTGAGCCCCTCCTTAGCATCCTTTGTTCTGAACGTAAGCGCAAACTTTTCCTTCTCCATCTCGTAGCCCTCCCTTCTCGTATAGGTCATCACTTCTTTTATATATCTGACTGAAACTGCAGGTTTTTCCGCCAGATCCCTGGCCAACTTTATGGCCTCATCAAGATAGTTTTCAGATACCATATTCACTATTCCATGCGAAAGGGCCTCCTTTTCATCTATCACACGCCCGGTCAGAGCAAGATATTTTCCATAAGATGGGCCGGCCAGATCTATTATCCTTTGCGTTCCGCCGAAACCGGGCATTATACCGAGGCCAACCTCAGGAAATCCATACTTCGTATTAACGTCTGATATGCGAAAATCGCATGCAAGCGCCAGCTCAAAGCCTCCACCAAGCGCATAGCCATGGACAGCCGCGATAACTGGTTTTTCATAGGTCGCTATGCTGTTCATAACATTCTGGCCCAGATCCGAGAAATGATAGGCGGCCCGGTCATCCATCGTCAGAAAGTTGTTTATGTCAGCTCCAGCGGAGAACGCACGGTCACTTCCCCTCAGAACAACAACTTTCCCAGATTCCCTGATGGCCTTCTCCACCTCGTCCAGGACATCAATGGTGAGGGGATTTAAAGGATTCTCCCTCTTTATCTGTACAATTCTTACATTGCCTTCATCCTGTATCTTTATCTCCCTATAAACCTCATCAGACATACAGCACCTCCATCATATATCCGCCCATCGCTTGAGCTCCGGATCCTCCTGCCTCAACGATCGGCATCTGGCTCTATGAATATATTTCGTACAAGCCCAATGCGGAAATCTCCACAGGCATATTTTCGGATCTCATCGATCCTACTCAAGTACCACGCCGCTTGCTTTTTGCGGAGGATACAGAGAAGAAAACAGAAAGACAATTTATAAATCTTTCCAAATGAGAAGTCCGTAAGTCTTGTATCAGAAGAGAGAATTCTATTACTAAATGGAAAATTATCTGATCTTGACGATCTTTCCCACGGTTTCGAATTCTATGGGGTGAAATTGAAAATAACCGCATGAAAAGCTTGTTGTCCATGATCACATGCTTTTATAGAAAAGTCAGGATATTGAGGGAATCTGTAAAACTCCCACCTTCGGGGAGGAGATGCACGAAACACTCAATGGATATATTTATAAACGAGCCTCCCAGGTTTTTATCCTCCACGATAACCAGATAGTGTGATACTCGATCGCGATGTTGTCAGCTACGCTTTTTTAGATCAGGAATCTCGATCCTTTCAGAGATGAGAGGGTTTTAACTGTTTATGGGAATATTTATATATAGTTATATATTGTTATGCAATATATATGGGTAAAATATACACAATCAGGGAAGCATGCGATATACTGCAGATAGATGCAACCACATTAATGAGATGGGATCGTGAAGGAAAAATACACTGCATAAGATTATCAAATAATTTCAGGAGAGTACCAAAGAAGGAAATAGACAGAATATTGGGAATAAAAAACAATAGAGTAGATGCAGTATATGCAAGGGTATCATCAAATGACCAGAAGAATGATTTATACAATCAGATAAACAGATTAAGATCATCATATCCCGATGCTATTGTATATTCAGATATAAGATCAGGATTAAAGTTCAACAGAGAGGGATTCAATGAATTATTGAATAGAATAGAGAACGATGAGATTAATAATATTTACATTACACACAAGGATAGACTGGCAAGATTCGGCTTTGATTTAATAGAAAGTATATGCAAAATGCATAATACAAATATTATAGAAACAGATGGCAATGAAATATTATCAGCCAACGAGGGGCTCACAATGGATTTGATATCCATAATAACATCGTTCTCAACAAGACTGTATGGATTGAGGTCACATAAAATGAAAAACATACTGGGGGCACTAAAAGAATGAGCCATTTATGGAAATCCAAAGGTGATAAAAGAACCATCTCATTTTATTATAATCCAGATGATAATATTATAAAATATCTAGAGGATATGAGGGATCTAATAAATAAGGCTATAATAAATGCATACTCGATAGCCAAATCCAACAACAATGAACTGCCATCCCCCATTACCCTTAGAAGATCATTAAAGAAATATTATGATAACAATATTGATTACGCCAAACA
>NZ_QJSM01000004.1 GCF_003205235.1 Thermoplasma sp. Kam2015
AGATTATCATCGTTATCCATCTCTATCCGTGGATTAGACCTCTGCGGTACCCCGTTTACCGTGAGTGGCAGTTCCTCTTGGCATTCTATGAAGAATGATTACTTGTACCATCCAGATCAAGTAATTGCTGAGGATGCCAATGACTGCAAGAAAGAAATGCATAGCAATGCATAGTATTTCAGGAACGGCATCAGAATAATATGCTTGAAGGCTGAGAGTTAGACTATTTCTGTTCCGTCAGCTGATCTATGCCTGCTGATAGGTGCTTCTTGAGGCTATGCTTTCGTGCAGGTTTTCATTGTGAATTCATCATTCGTTACAGAAGGTGCCGTGTAATCTGGTTTTAGAAGACGTCACAATGATCATAGAAGGATATTATGTCCGCAAACTTTTCCGTTCTGAAAGTTCTTGGAGTTCTGATCGAACCATCTGGTCGAGGTATTCAATGGCATATCAGCATTCCAAAATGAATTAAGTCGCGGTCGATTATCGCATTATTTTACATGGCTCCATAATAGGTGCATTTTAGAAAACGCGAAACGCAAGGAATGCTATGAGAAAGCCTGCTATTGTTCCGGTGTTAATATACGGTAGTCCCGGGGCAGGCCTATCACGGTTCCAGAAATAGAGCACTGCCATGCCAACAAGCCCGCCGATCAGTGGCAGCAGCGTGAAGAACAGAATGTGTGCTATCCCGTATATCGCAGAGGAAACAACCATTATACTTGGAAGCGCAATGTCTCCAAATCCTATCATAAGTACGTTTCCCTCTCCGCGGTTATCGAAGGTGAGTCCGCGCATGCTGAACCCCCTGTTTTCTGGAAGGACAAAGAGCATGGGCAGATCAGAATCCACAGCATATCTTGCAAGGCTTATCATATGTTTTGTCTTGTATACTGCAATGTAATCGTAGATCTCAAAGGCTACGAGGAAGGCAACCGCTGCCCATACGCCGAAGGTGATGCCCCAGATCGATGATATCCCAACCGATAGGAAGAATCCAGCGGAATCAGTAATGTACCATTCGTTCCTGAACAGCATCAGGTAGAAGAAGATCATTGCGATGGCTATGGAAGCGGCAAAAATCACGTAAACATTGTACAGAAAGATTGAGAGGAGTATGAGGAAGACGTAGAATATCACGTATGCAACAACTATGGAGTATATGACCCTGAATATCCTCAATCTTCTTTTTCTGCCAAGATATATTATCACAAAGGAAAAGAGAAAGGCTGCGATTATGTATATGAAAACATAGCCAATGCCGTAGGTAGGCGATCTGTGGGCGTAGGAAGATGGCTCAGAGTTGTATATGGCAACAGCTAGAAGTATCGCAAGCAGCGATGAAAGCACGAATATAGCCATAGATATAAGTTCAGCTTTTGCTCGCATTTTTTCTCGTTCTTCTTTCCTTCTTATCGGTACCTTCCGATGTCTTGCGCTTCTTGTTGTATTCACAGCTCATATTCGGGCAGAACTTCCATCTCCTGCCGCCCCTTGATACTGCCAGTATTGGCGCGCCGCAGTATTGGCATGTTTCACCGGTCTTTATTATCTTGCCCATCTGCGGGAGCGGATAGGTTACGGTGCATTTCGGGTAGTTGCTGCACCCAAGGAACCGTTTTCCGTATTTGGATTGCCTGAGGACGAGACGCCCATGATCCGACGGGCATTCCCCATAGTCATCGTTCTCCCTGTTGAAGGTGCAGTCAGGATCGATGCATTTGATCTCCGGAGACTGTCCCTTTCTTATTATCCTGATCATTGGAAGCCCGCATACAGGGCATTTTTCATCGGAGAGCGAAATGGAGCCGTTCCTCTTTATCTTGAAGTTTATCCTGCACGACTGATCCTCGCATCTTATCGTATAGGTGAATCGATCCTTCATGAGCATTATCTTCTTGCCCTCATGGAAGGGGCAATTTCCTATGTCCTGCCCGGAATTAAGTCCCTTTGTTATTATCTCCCTCACAGACTCGGTTCTGTTCATGAAATGACTCAGCACCTCATGGAGCATTCTCTTCGATTCCTCCACGACCTCAGCCTTCCTCATCTCATTCCTCTCTATCCTGTCCATATCCTGCTCCAGCTTCGCGGTCATCTCAGGATCTGCAATGTGCGAGTTCACGGACCTCACTGCATCTATGAATGCCATGCCAAGTGGCGTTGGCCTGACAGGATTTCCCTCTATGAAGCCCCTTTCTATCAGTTTGCCTATGATGTCGTGTCTCGTGCTCTTTGTTCCAAGATTCAGATCCTCCATCTTCTTCAGCAGAGCTGACATATCGTATCTCGGTGGCGGTTTTGTCTCATCCTCTTCCATCTTCCAGTCTACCGCCTTCACCTCCTCGCCTTCAACCAGCTGTGGAAGGTAAACATCCCTGGGCTCATAACCGTATATCTGCGTCCAGCCCCTGTCCGTGGTGCGCTGCCCATTGGCGAGGAATATGTGCCCTGCTATATCTATCTCTGCTTCGGTCACGGTTTTGCTACCGTCCCGGTACAGCGTTGAGAGGAAATGTTTCAGCACGAGATCGTACACGCGGGCGTAATCGCCCTTGAGATCCTCCTTTGGTGCATCCACGGGATATATGGGTGGATGATCAGTCGTTTCCGTTCTACCTCTGGATGGAAGTATCCTATCGAATGATTCTATCTCCTTGACATATTTTGAATATGATGTATTTTCAAGCTTCTTCAGGACGGCCTTCAGATTTATGGATCTCGGATAGACTGTGTTGTCAGTCCTTGGGTAGCTTATTAGACCCCTCATGTAAAGGTTCTCGGCTATGCTCATGGCTTTAGACGGCATTATACCTATTCTTGAAGCTTCCCTGAGAAACTCAGTTGTACTGAAAGGAGCTGGCCTCCTTATGGATTCGTCCCTTGATCTGTAGGAGACAACCCTACCATTCTTTCCATTGATCGAATTGAATATGTTTTCCGCGGTGTTTCTATCCTTTATGTTTTCAGGATATCTGGCAACGAATTTCCCGTCCTTATCGAATACCACATGCAGTGTCCAGTAGGGTTCAGGTCTGAAGCTTATGATCTCCCTCTCTCTATCGACTATTATGGCCAGAGTCGGTGTCTGAACTCTTCCTGCTGAGAGGAAGGATCTGCCGAGTCTGCCTGTGGTGACTGAGAAGAACCTGGTCAGGACGGATCCCCATATGAGATCGATGGATTCCCTGGCATCAGCTGCATCAGCCAGGCTGTAATTCACCCCTATGAGATTTTTAAAGGAATCCATTATCTCGTTTCTCGTCAGAGCGCTGAACTTGGCCCTCTTAACAGATTCATCCCCATTCCTTATTATGTCGAGCGCCTCTACTCCTATCAGTTCCCCTTCTCTGTCATAGTCTGTTGCGATGACTATCTCGTGAACCTTTCCCCTGAATGAGGTGAGGGTCTGGTAGGCTATCCTGTTCTTCACGTTCTTCACTATCTTTGCATCGATCAGATCTGAAAGATCTATCTTGCTCCAGTCGCTGTATCCGCTCTCAAAGTCAGCCTCCACAATGTGTCCGGAGAGTGGTATCAGGTACGTTTTCGCTCCATCGTATTCAAATTCAAGATAGGATGTTCCTTTGGATCTGTGGGATTTGACGTTACCGCCTGAGAGGAAATAGGCTATCCTCCTGCCTGCATCAGCCTTCTCTGCAATTATTATCCTTGAGCCATCCAATATATTACCTCTTTATTCTGAAGTCGGGAAACTCCGTATAGGGAAGGTCATAGACGTCATATCGTTTCACGACAGCATAGGGCATATCAGAAACGCAGTAGTCTATCAGATCAATAACATTGCGCAGTTCCCCGGAAAAGTACCCCTCAACTGATCCATCTATCCTGTTCATCACCCAGCCCTTCACGTTGAGTTCTATCGCCTTTGACAGGGTGTTTGATCTGAAATTTATGCCCTGAACCCTTCCGTAGAATATTATCCGTCTCGTGACCAACATTACAAGACCTAATAGATCACGATGACTAATAGTTTTATGGTGGAACGCAGACGGATGCTTGCATACAGATTCCATCATAATATAAGCGAAATGGTTCAATTCCGTGCATGGCTTCTGTCTGCATCATGTATCAGAATTCATCATGCTTTCTGCTTCCGTCCTCATCGGCAGTATCCCGTATCTGATTGTGAAGAAGGCTAGCGTGATGAATCCAATCAGCGTGTTGATGGCAAAGAAGGAATACGCATCAAGCTTCATCGAATACTGAACTGCAAGAGAAAAGATGTCGGCGGATCCCACTATGATCCCAGTGAAGGCGAACGTCGATATGAACGCAATCTGGCCGCCGAAGGAATAGAAGTTCACGGTATCGGCAGTATCTGGGATCTTACCGTAAAGCCTGTGCATGTTGTATATGATCGAAGAGACAAAATATAGTGCAGTATCCACCATTATGAAGAGGTAATACTGAGTGCCCATCAGGACCTTTATGCTTATCGTTATGAGCATCGAAACGTCTATGAGCAGAAATATGAATGTGGGTGCGGCTATCTTCCACCTTATTATGCTGTTTCCGTCCAGCGGCAGCGACTTTATGAATGAAATGCCGTTGCCCTCTATGACGAGAAAGAGTATGGAATAGAATGATGCAGTGACTATTACAAAAGCCACCATGGCGTTGTAAAGCGTCACGGGATCCACCCTTGTGGTCGGTGCGTAGAGAACCTCGGACATTATGGTTGGAAATACGAAAAATATCGGCATTATGAGAAGTATCAGGTTCTGTGACTTTCTCGACGAAATCTTCAGATCCTTGGAGAAGAACGAAAATGGCCTGCTTCTCACCCTGGTTCTTGTTTGGGCATAAGCTTTTCCGTAGGATCTGGATGCCGGCTCTATAAGCCTGTAGAAGGCACGCCTGTTCATATATACGAACGACAGGCCGATCAGGAGAGTATAGGATATTGAAATGAAGTATCCTGTGAGATGAGAATAGAAACTATGGAAGAAGAACAGTGAAGACTGTATATTGAATACCGGTACGAAATAGGAATATGGGTAAGGGAGTTTTGGTATCACTCCGTTAACCAGGTTCGCATTGTAGAGTATTATCTCAAATATTGCAAAGACAAATATGAGAAATATCACCCTGCCGGCATTTCTCAGGATACTGGACACTCTCGTACGCCTTCCGCTGATCCTGCTTCCGAAAGCCACGAAGAGCGATGATCCGATGACGTATCCGAGGAGAATGGAGAAGAGACTCCATATGGCTCCTACGATGAGTATATAGATGCTGTTGAGGAGGAAGGCTGAGAGAAAGACTGCCGGAAGAACCGCAAAGAGCGAGGAGCTGCCGGTGTATATGAACCATGAAACAGCTATAACATGATCCGGGAAATCAACAGGAAGCAGTCTTAGCGGATCAAGTATATGGTTTATGTTCACCGAAACGAAGAAGAGGAGCGAATTTGATATGTTTATGAAGAGAGAATATATGAAGAGCAGAAGAACAACGCTCGATAACGTGTATATCTCATGCGAGATGAGGCTTGGAGCAACAAGTATCAGAGAAAATATCATGAAGGACAGAGATGTGGCTCCGTATGATATGTTCACGAATCTCATTATATAACTTCCTTTGTTTCTGACTCTTGCCGTTCTGGACATGAAGGACGCTGAATTCTTGAGCGCAAGATAGCGCTCTTCAATAAGTATCCTTCTGGCAAGATAGAACAGCGTCTTAGTGTTCAATCTCATCCCTCAGGTACCTTGCGACCTCCGGTACATCTTCAGCGTTTGTAAGTTTCAGAAATATCTCCTCGAGATTCTGTGAAGGTTCATTTGCGGCACTTCTGAGATCCTCTATCGTGCCGTTGGCCACGATGCGGCCGTTATACAATATGGCAACATGGTCGCACAGGGATTCCGCTATCTCAAGTATATGAGTTGAAAATACGATTATCTTTCCATGATCGCGCATGTCGGTGAGGATGCTCTTGAACAGTTTTGCTGATCTGGGGTCGAGACCGTTTATACCTTCATCGACTATCAGTATCTTCGGATCATGCATTATTGCCGATATTATGGCGATCTTCTGCCTGTTTCCGAATGAGAGCGATCCGATGAAATCATTCATGTATTCAGAAACACCGAATGCATCGATCAGGGCATCTATCCTTCTCCTGAATGTGTTCTCATCTATGCGGCGTATGGACGCTATAAAGCTGAACAGTTCAGAAGGCGTCATCGATTCATATAAAATGGGAGTCTCCGGTACATATCCTGATATCGCCTTTATCTCCAGAGGATCTTTTATGCTGTCATAACCGCACACGTTTGCCTTGCCCCTGGTCTGCTTCAAAAGACCGAGAATTATCTTCATCATGGTTGTTTTGCCAGATCCGTTTGGGCCAAGCACACCATATATGGTCCCTTCCGGTATCTCGAGCGATACATCGTCAAGGGCCAGTTTCTCGCCGTAACGCATGGAAATATTATCAAGCTTGATGGAACAGGTCATCGTATGTTCACAACAATAATAACAAAAGGACATTAATAAGTGTAGATGTGCGTCAACTACTTCTCATTGACGGAAGGAGCCAGTTGCTGGTCTCCCATCCACCCATAGATAAATGCCTTTTCGTTCTTGATCTACGATTTGTCAGCGGCCAACGCCTGAGATATGTATAATCCGTAATTCTAATAACTATTTATACAAATACTGTATTATATTATTAACTATGAAAGCAAATGAGGTATTAAATCTGCTACGAATATCATGAAAGACGGTTCATGTATACGCCTCAACGGGGAAGAAAGGTTCAATGGAGATAGGCTATGAGGATAATTCTAACTGAACAGATCTTCATCCGTGATAATGGCGTAATATCCAGAATGTGCCATGTATCAAAGAACCTATATAATCAGGTAAATTATATCCTAAGAAACCAGTTCTTCAATAAGGAAAAATTATCATCATACAAGGATCTTGCAAAACAGTTTTCAAAACCATCAGGTATAGAGGAAAACAACAATTTCCAGAAACTGCCAGCACAGACGGCACAGTGGACAATAAGAAAGGTCAAGGAATCATGGAATTCGTTCTTCAAGGCATTAAAAACATACAAAAAACATCCAGAATTATTCGATGGAATTCCGAAACCACCAAAATACAAGAATAAGGATGGAGAATTTATATTAATATTCACAAACCAGCAGTGTTCTATTGATAATGGAATATTAAAATTCCCAAAAATCATGGATCTGGAGGTGAAGACAAGATTAGATGATGTAGATCTGAGGGAAGTGCAGATTATACCATTGGGCATCGGTTATAATGTGGAGATAGTATATTCTAAAGAGATATCAGACGTATCGGAGTTAAGTCCTAAGAGAATACTGGGCATCGATATTGGTGTAATGAACATCGTAACCATTGGAAACAACATATCCGAAAAGGGTATTGCTGTCAAGGGCGGTGTTCTGAAATCAATAAACCAGTATTTCAATAAAGAGTTATCAAGATTAAAATCTATCAATGACAGGCAGAGGAAAAACAGAGAGAATACAAAAAGGATAAACAGGCTATATTTAACAAGGAACAGAAAAATAAAGGATATCATGCATAAACTATCAAAAGCAGTCATAGAATATGCCATGAATAATAAAATCGACACAATTGTAATAGGCCATAATAATAGATGGAAGCAGTCTGTGGATATCGGTAAGGAGAACAACCAGAACTTTGTGCAGATACCTTTCAATATGCTCATACAGCAGATTAAATACAAAGCAGAAGAGAAAGGGATCAATGTCATGATACAGGAGGAGAGCTATACAAGCATATGTTCGTTTCTTGATAACGAAAGCATAGAACACCACGACACGTACATGGGAAAGAGAATAAAGAGAGGTGTATTCCAGTCTGCAAATGGAACATTAATACATGCGGATCTGAATGCATCCTACAACACAATAAGAAAGGCAATCCCTGAAGCATTTGACGGGATAGAGGGTATTGGGTTATACCCGCGAAGTTTAAGCATCAAAGAGATGATAACTTCCAAAGGTGGATGTTAACATGGTTAACAGAAACCATAACCTAGCATTTATGAGGTGAAGCATTGTGATCGGCCACAGCCCTTGGAATTTTTCATATTATGGATATGTGGAGGAAGTAGTGGAATGAAAACCCAACCATGAATGTTATGAATGCGGCCAGCAGTGCAAGTAGGGATGCCCTTATGGCCATCCTGAATATGCCCACATTGATAGAGAGTGCCACAACGGCGTTTGTAAAACCCTGAACAAGAAACACAAGCGCCACAGATAGCGCAAGTGCGAGGTATTTCTGCAAGAATACAAACGGTATTATGGGTACAGCTGCGCCTATGATGTACGATATGCCCACATATATCGCTGATGTTTTGGACTCGCCCTTTATCGCCTTTATGTAATCGTGATCAACCTTTTGCCTTCTAAAAAGAATCTTTTTCTCTTCTTCAACAAGTTTGTACTCAGTCTCCGATTTCTTTGAAAGGTACGCACCGATGCTCATGCTTGCAGTACCGCTTATGCCCACAACCAGGCCGCCCAGCGCTATATCGATGTTGCTGACTATTATGGATGTGAGTCCGGCCAGCGCTGCCAATACTTCCACAAGGCCATCGCTTATGCCGTATATCATATCCTTATTCCTCTCTATGGTGTCGCTGGATTTTTCCATGGCCTTCTCGAATATCTCCTCATGTTCTATCTCTTCATCCAGAATTTCCTGAAGCCTTCGTCTGAAACTCTCTTCAAGACCAGGCCTCTTCAGATATTCGCTGTACACCCTCACGGTGGAGATCTCCCCATGTTCCAGGAGGCGGGCAGTGAGGAAGAGCCCAAGAAAGTGTCTCATGAATACAAGAAATGATACCTTTAACTTGTTGTATCTAGGTTCAGGCTTGACACCGGCCTTCTCAAGGTTCTGTCTCCAGAAATCAGAGTGTTCCTTCTCTATGGAGGAGAGCTTGGCCAGATTCTCCCTCAGATAATCGTCTTTTATCTTTCTTGATAGGACAGAATAGAAGGTCATATCGGTAAGCTCATCCCGGTAGAACTCTGACCACTGTTTCACGTCGCTGTCCATATCTTATTATCGATATCTACCTTAAATAATTATCGTTTTTTCTAGGTTGGCTGTTGCATCGGAATAAGGTCATCCTCACATTTATTCAGTACGAAATTCGTATAAGGCATACGTTTTTCATTCAATAAAATATATATTATTACTCTTAATATTGTAACTATGATGCAGGAAGAGCTCAATGGAATTAAGATAAAGGTAACGCCGCCGGGACCTGAGGCCAAGAAGATAATAGCGATGAATGATCAGTATCTTGCGAGAAGCACGCAGTCTTTGCCTGTGGTCGGAAAACTGGGCCGTGGGGTCTATGTTGAGGACGTGGATGGAAATGTCTACCTGGATTTCTCAAGCGGCATAAGTGTCACCAATCTTGGCCATGTGGATCCATACGTTACAGAGAAGGTTGAAGAACAGCTCCACAAGATGTGGCATTTTCCTGGAACAGATTTCTACACAGAGATGCAGGTGCTGGCTGCGAAGTCATTGATAGAGGTCACGCCTGGTAAATTCGAAAAGAGGGTTTTCTTCACAAACAGCGGTACAGAGAGTGTTGAGGCTGCAATAAAGGTTGCGAAATCCTACACTGGCAGGGGAATGTTCATAGGGTTCATAGGGGCATTTCACGGAAGGACGCAGGGTTCGCTTAGCTTCACGGCTTCAAAGCCAATTCATCACAGGGGTTTCTTCCCATCCATGCCGGGAGTTGAGCATGTACCATTCCCGAACCCGTACAGAAACCCATTTGGTATCGATGGATATGAGAACCCGGATGAACTTGTCAACAGGGTAATCGATTACATCGAGACCTATCTGCTCAAGACGTATGTACCACCTGAAGATGTTGCAGGAATACTTGCAGAGCCCGTTCAGGGTGAGGGTGGATACATCGTACCGCCGATGAATTTCTTCAAAGAACTGCGCAAACTGGCTGATAAATACAATATACCTCTGCTCATGGATGAGGTTCAGAGTGGATTTGGCAGGACAGGAAAATTCTTTGCGTCAGAGCACTTTGGAGTTGAACCAGACGTTATAACTCTTGCAAAGGCAATAGCGTCGGGCATACCGATGGGTGCAGTCGTGATGCGGAAGGAGATGAATTTCAAGGAAAGCGGCCTTCACTCCAACACGTTTGGAGGTAACCTGATAGCATCTGTTGCCTGCGTTGCAACCATCGATCAGATGAAGAAACTTAACGTGGTGGAGAATTCAGCAAAACAGGGTGCTTATCTCAGGAAGAGACTTGAGGAGCTTCAGTCAAAGTACGATGCCATAGGTGATGTCAGAGGTCTTGGGCTCATGCAGGCGATAGACTTTGTGAAGGACAGGAGGACCAAGGAACCGAACAACAAGCTAAGGAACACGGTGATTGATAATGCCTTCAAGCTGGGCCTGATTCTGCTTTCTACCGGTACCAGTGCAATAAGAATAATACCTCCGCTCATAATAAAGGAGGAACAGATAGACGAAGGCATAGACGTTCTTGACAGGGCAATAAAGCAGGCCCTGTGATGATTATATTACCTTTTTATTTATTATTTCAATGAATGATGATAGGGGAAGGCCGTCTTCCCATTTCATAACATAATTTCCTTCCCTAGTCTTTGCTATCTTGGGTATGATTTCGTACACCATGTTGAACCTTCCAACCGGTTTAGATTCAACAACAAATAACCTCCATGGATCTCCTTGCACATTCTTTATCCTGTAGGCATAGGTCAGGAATATTCCAGCTCTGATACACATATCATTTATTCTATTGGCCTGTTCCTGTTTTTTTCCGGATCCCTCGGAAAACATGAGGTACGGCCTAACAGACGACTTTACCTCTATGACCATGGAAAAATCATGCCTTATAGCTATCACATCCGCACCGAAGGAGCCAGCAGATCTTGTTACGTAGAACGGAGATTCTATCAGGGACATTATGACATCTGATTTTTCAGGTATCTTACTGGCATATTTCCTCACAGCCTGTTCTTTTCCGCCCAGTATGTCCCTTATCTCGCGTTCATAGGTACTTGCATTCACGATCCCATATGCCAAGTTTAAATTTAAAGGAAGATCACCGAGAGATTGAAATTCTGTGAGCTACTCCTCAGCTGAAGCTTCGAAGCTTCCTGATTCAACGACCAAACTCGATCCACATACTGCCAGATCGCATTTTCCCGTCATTGGAAACTTTCTTTCGGGCCACGTCTGGAGGATGGGTTACGGAGGTTATGATCTCCACAGGCGTGTATTCGGATCGCACCGATCCTACTCAGTTATCATCCACTTGGTTTTCATGGATGATACAAGAGAATATGGGAAGACGATCTATGAATATTTCCATTGAAGGAAGTCCGTGTATCTCCTGTACGAAGAGAGAGTTTTACTGCTTCCCTCAAACTCCTAACTTCTTTATAAAAACATTTATGCGCATCGAATTTAACATAACCTTTCATGATTATGGGAAATATCTGTGAGGTATGTATTATTGTTAACGCAAATGACAGAAGAATAATATCCAAAATTTTACGGGTTCTTCGCTGTAGAGGTATCGTCATGTTAAAACTATAACAAGCAGCAATGAAGACAGGAGCATAAATGGAATAAAATGAATTCAGATAAATTCCGTAATATAGTAGGCAAACGATTATCATGAATCTTTGAAAGTATAATCTGCTTAGTTGATATCATTCTTACTTTGATGAGAAGCGCAAAGTTAAGTAATACATATGTGAATCAATTATATAAGAATGATTGATAATCCTTGTAATAAATAAATGTAAAAGTAAAGATGATATCTATGAATCATGAAAGGAAAATTTTACTTGCTGGTTTTTTGAAATATATGGGATTCAATCGGAAAAAGATTATAAACGAAGGCATAGATAGCCGCATAAAAGCCCAAAAACTTGTCTACTTTGGGGAGGTTCTTGGTCTGCCACTGAATTATGATTTCAACCTTTATCTTTATGTGCTATACTCGTCTGGACTTACCAATGATTATTTCAGCATAACCGATGAAGAATGGGCAAATGGCAAAATCGATATTTCGACTAATGTTCCCGACTTTTTAGATCAACTCAAAGGGAGATCTGCGCTATTCTAGGAAATTGTCGCAATAATGGATTCCATAAAGACTGCAAATCTGGATGCATCTGAAGATTTCCTTATAAATGCAGAGACCGATATTAAATCGGAATAGCTCAATGAAAAGAGCGATGCTCATAAATATATCAGGGACACTTTTAAGTTCCTGAAGAAAATGAAATTACTCCAAACGGCATGCGCTATGCAACATCAGATCAACATGATAGACGTAAACGTACTCATAAACTATCTCCCGATAGATGAAATATACAAAGATCTAAGGAACAAGATAAAAAAATTCTCTAACCTTTCTAACTCTGGCGACATAAGGATCAGAATATTTGTTTATTCGCTTGAGGAGTGTTTTAAATAGCCCTTGGAAGAAAGAAATGGGAATAAAAGCTTTGATCTTTTTGATAACGGAAATGAAAGATACTAAAAGAACTTCAAGAATTTGTAAATGACGGTTTAATTTCAGTTGCAAGGGTGGATGATGTTGTATCAGAGTTTTTCCGTTATTACCGAGAAATTGATCGTCTTGACTCAAGAATATAAATTTGCGATAAGGTCGTTATGCCAGCGGTTTGTGCCGATAAAAACTCTGTAGCATTCTACATCAACGATAGCAAGATATTAAAGAGCATAAAAATACAAAATATCTACACTATTTAATCCCCTCAAAATCCGTCCTCGAACCTTGATTTACCTCGCTATTTTAAGTCTTTGTCATTATCTCTGTTCCGCAAGTGAATTAAATAATCATAGCGAGAACATCGGCCTGTTCTAATTTTGCCATCATCGCGATCCTTGCCTTGACCCGATCCAACATCATACTCTCATTAAGTTCTCTCTATACATGTTCCTCTTTATCTTAGATACAGAGCTATTTCCACTGCTAACTGCGATGGCCCTTGCTCAATTTTCTTAATTTGGGGG
The DNA here is from genome assembly GCF_003205235.1 of Thermoplasma sp. Kam2015. NCBI lineage: Archaea > Methanobacteriati > Thermoplasmatota > Thermoplasmata > Thermoplasmatales > Thermoplasmataceae > Thermoplasma > Thermoplasma sp. Kam2015. The sequence goes on from NZ_QJSM01000004.1 coordinate 13,114, forward strand.
AATTCTATCCCGCTCAGTTCATTTATAACAGAATTATGAATACGTATTGAAGAAAGGTTTCTGATTATATTGATATGATAATCTTAGTGTAAGATTCGGAGCGGAAACCTGGCAGTGTTCCGATCTCTGAGATGGTTTTTCGATAATTGTTTCCATTCATATTCAAACAAAGTGAAATAGGTGTTGATGAGGGCATCATGTGCTATGGCAATGGGAAACGCTGAATTTGTATAAATGCAGAAAATGTATTGCATTATAATAACCTAGAAGTCCATTGAAAAATAGTTGACTAGATCTTGGTACCGTACCCGATTGGCATTTACGCATAGAAAACTGTCAATTTGAACCTCAGATCCATGTTTTGAGTGGTCAATAACTTAATGGACCATGTGCCTTCGGGAAAGTACAGGTTACTAGGGAATATTGTTGATATATCTATCCCAGGGCTGATTGTGAGTTTGTAACCAGGTCTATCATTTGGATAGTACTGCTCAACAAAGACATCAACACTCGAATTGTCCTCAAACGCAAAGACGATCTTATCGGAGGAAGCGTTGACTGTGAAATTATACCAATATGCCTGATCAGCAGTCAGTGGCAAGGTGCCATTGAACACCACGTCGCCACCAGCGGAACCCGTATTTATGGTAAGGATTGGGCCGGTAGTTTTTGTATTCGATATCTGGCTGTCTTCATCATTATTTAAGGTGTGTATGAGTAACGCCAGAAGAATTATAATCACTATTATGGACAGCAAAGTCCTTATTTTTTTCTCCAATCCATAACACCCCATATGCTGGGCATGAAATACAAGATGAGAAGGATTATAATTACATACGATAGGAGCGCTCCCAGGATCCACGCCGGAAAGTACTGGTTAGGGAGTGAAAAAAAGCCTCCGCCGGAGATTCTTACAGTTGTAAAGCCTAGATATGTGTCAGCCAATGATAGTGGGCTCCCTGGAAATAACACGGAGATTCCGGCGTAGAGATATTTCACAGCAGGTGAGTCGTTCACGGAGATGAGATATGGGTATATGTTAAATATTACAAGGTAAAAGATGACGCTTAATATTACCGAGGTGGATCTTTTCATCGAAATCCTAGAGAAAATGAGACCTAGTAGAACCGATGGCAGCATCGAGATAAACAGTATGGCGATATCTGTCATGAACAGGCCCAGACTGAAACCTTCATCAATATAGGTCTTGGTATGGGTAAGGAATACGCTTGGTGGGCCTGAATATCCGAAGATGTAATTGTATATCAAATGATCTACCACAATCTCCACATGGTTAGATAGCGTCCCGTAACGGATCAGGAGCATAAAAATGAAGCCGGCTACGGCTGTGAGCGTCAATACGCCAGCGAATATTATATTAAAAATAAGGCGGGCAACATCTAGTCCGGTCGTATCATGCGTACTGGATCTTATCACGTCGTATGTTCCGTTTTCTTTTTCCTCGGATATGCTCAGTGATGGATATACCATGAAAAGTATAAAGAATGAAACGAAGGAACCTGAAAAGGTGGCGAGTGAGAACTGCAGGGGCATAGTCCCGTATATAGGCGTATTCCATGCAAGTTCTGCGGTTGAGACCATGGCGAGCAGAAAAGTAGCAAGTACCATCATGGGTGCTGCAGTAGATCGTTTCATCAGGATGAACTGCTTCTTGATTTCAGCTCTGAACTGTACCGCTAACGTCATTCAATACATCTCCATATATCTCTGCGATTGTTAAGTCCCTGAACTCCAGAACCCTTAGACCGCTATGAACCAGTATCGAGTTCAGATCTTCCTGCGTACTGTCGGCGCCGATTCTAACATATGGAAACCTAGACATATCGTACTTTAAGCCAAGTGATTTCAACACATCATCAACTTTTTCGTACTCTGCGGCAAACCTTACAACCTTCATCCATTCCAGCGGAAGCTCTATCCTCCTCACAATTCTCCCGCTGTCGATCACGATCACCTCATCTGCTATGCTGTCTATGTACGATATGTTGTGGGAACTAAGTACCACAGCCTTGTTATGCATCTTCATATCCCTGATCATGGCGACGATCTCCTCGCTTGAGGTCTGATCGACGCCATCAAACGGTTCATCAAATATAACGACATCAGGATTCTGTGCCATCGCTACGGCCACCGACAGCTTCCTCCTCATACCCTTGGAAAGGTGTGATGCAAGGACCTTGGAACTGCCCATAATGTTCAGCCTTGATAGTATACGCTCATAATCCGAATGCCCTTCAGATATATCATAGAAGAACTTCACGTTTTCCTCCACGTTTAGAGTCGGGTATATACCCATATTCTCGGGGACGTAGGAGACCCTCCCGTGCACAATCACCCTACCCTCGGTGGGTTTGAGCACATTCGCCATTATCTTCAACGCAGTGCTCTTTCCAGCGCCATTCCTTCCGATAAGGGCAAGGCACATACCCTCTTGAAGCTTTACGCTGAACCCTTCCAGGGCCTTTTTGGTATTTCTGATTCCGTATCTCTTGCCAACGCCGGTCATCTCCAGCAACACATCGTTCATCTCATCACCATATTTTCACTATACGGCAGAGCTGACAAGCTTCACAGTGCCGTTGTCAACCCATATGAAATCGTTTGGTAAGAAGAGGTTTGGAATACCATAACCTGCTCCACCTACCATATTCGCATACATTATGTAGTAGCCATTTGGTGCTGGCATGAACGATAGAGGGATGGAGTTGTATACGGTTTCGTTCCAGTAAGCAACGGTCTTGGGATGTTCGTTTGATAGATAGAAGTGTACAACACCAGATAGATAAATGTTTGACATGCCTGGAGGGATTACTCCGGAGCTGCGATCCTTAGCATCAGTTATGTTCGGGCCGGCATATACTACATGTATCCCCTCAATGTATTGAGTCTCCGGAAATGTGAATTTGGTCAGGAAGTTTGTTGAGTTTATTACAGCAGATATATAGAATGCCACTGAGCCGTTATTCAATGGCTTAACGCTGACATCTATGCCAATGTACGGCTGCGAATGCTCCTTGACATAGTCGTGATAATAGACGATGCCTGAAACGACGACAATCAGCGCTATCAATACCGCAATTATTATTTTCCTCGGACTGGCCATTTTATACCTCCATATAAAATTTATAATAAAAATATTGTCATTATATCATTGCTGTGTTGGAATCCCAAACGTATAGCTATTTTCAACCCAATAGTAATGGGTAAACGCATTTAACCAGCCCCAGTAATGAGCAAAATGACCGCCCTCCGTCAATGATACGTAGTCATATTTTTTCAGATGATCACCTGGTGATATGATCCACAATATATATATAATTTTCTTTTTTAAATTATATATCAGGAATATAAATGATCTATCCGATTATTTGCATCTTATTGTGGCAAAACCCTGCAGAATTACAATATCTCACTATGCAAATTACGGAATTATGTCAATGACGTTCTACGAGGGCGTCGTCAATCACGTATCCCTAAATTCTCAGTGTCTATAGGAAGAAGTATAAAAATTTAAAACATTGCCTATCATCGATATATACTCGAGTATAGCATGCTTTCAGCGTATGCATATTGCACAACTGAATGAAGTGCCGGAAATCCTTAGGATCACGATGATCTTCATCTTAATTTAAAAGAGAAGTTTGGGATTTGAAGGAAGCTATAAATCTCAACAGCTTTATCGACGAGATATACAGACTTCCCTCAATGTAAAGTTTTATGTATGGTCTTCCCATATTATTTTGTATCCTCCACGATAACCAAGTGGACGATGCTTTAGTAGGATCGGTGCGATCCGAATATACGCCTGTGGAGATCGCTACTTCGGGCTTGTACGGAATATATCCATACAGGCAGATGTCTCTTCGCTTTAAGGAAGCTCCGATGCTTTAGCTGAGGAGTAGCTCACTTGATGGACTTGCATTATCTGTCCTTAGAAGCAACTCCAACCATCCTTTCTATTATTACCCCGACACCGTTCTTGTTCGAACAATATTTTCGAATTAAGGATGAGGGAGCAATTGAAGAAATTTTTGGATTTCAGAACGCCATAATCCCAGTATTTTCTACATTGGTACTGATTTTTCTCATAAATTTCTATAAAATGAGCTTTCCTTATAATGTGGGATGACAAAATACAGAAAAGTATATATATCTTTATGACGTTGTCAGACGTATGGGAGATATAACGGATCTGCTGTCCAAAGTTTCCATCGATGATGTTTACGATGACTGGGATGACCAGGCATCAACTGGCCTCCCGGAGGATGCAGAGATTGAGAATGTTTACAAGACGCTTAATGTTAAGATAAAGGTCATCGGCTGCGGAGGCGGCGGATCAAATACCGTTAACAGGCTTTACGAAGATGCACTAAAAAACACGGATCTTATAGCCATAAACACGGATGCCAGCCATCTTAGATCCATGAAGGTCAGGCACAAACTTCTCATCGGCCAGAAGACGACGAAGGGCCTCGGTACCGGAGCAGACCCGAAGGTGGGAGAGGAGGCTGCAATAGAGGAGATAGTGGCCATAAAGAAGATGGTTCAGAACACGGATATAACATTCGTCACAGCAGGCCTCGGCGGCGGAACGGGTACTGGCTGTGCACCGGTCATTGCCAGGGCCGCAAAGGAGGCAGGATCCATAGTTATATCGGTTGTTACTCTGCCGTTTGAATCAGAGGGCCAGCTGAGGATGGACAATGCAGTCATAGGGCTGGAAAAACTTGCCCAGTTCTCAGATACGCTTGTTGCCATACCGAACCAGCGGCTCCTGAGCGAGGTACCAAATGCCGAGATGAAGGCTGCATTTGCATACGCCGATAGAGTGCTTGCTGATACCATAAGGTCGATAGTGGAAATAATAACGAAGACCGGGATAATAAACATAGACTATTCTGACATAAAGACGGTAATGCAGTCTGGTGGAGTTGCTCTTATAGGCATGGGGCAGTCAAAGAAGGGTGGAGACCGCATAATGACGGCGCTTGAAGAGGCAATGAAACCAAGGCTCATAGATGTTGATGTGAGCACCGCAAAGGACTGCGTATTCAAGATAATAGCACCTCCAGACATCACGGTCAGTGAAGTCGGAAAGGCTATGGATGAGATAAAGAAGAGGATAAATTCAAGATCCAGAATCATATGGGGCCTTACCATAGACAAGAACCTCGACAAGGAGGTCAAAGTGCTCATATTCATGACGGGCGTGAGCTCTGCTTATCTTGTGAAGGATGTCGAAAGTGCTAGAAAACTGGCCAGCCTTTTCACCGGAGCATATGCCGCAGAGATAGATTCCGTGAACTGAAGATCATTATCTGAAATGATACGGGTTCAATATACAACATTTTTTTCGCGGAATTTTTACTTGTTATGAGGTTTTTTAACAATATAGATAAACATTTTCTTTAACCTGAACATTACCGCCTGATGGTAGACTCCCGTCTGGTACTGGCAATCGACGTCATGGACAGATCCAGAGCCCTGGAAATAGCGCATTCTCTTCGTAACAGCGTCTTCGCCGTGAAGATAAACTGGCCGCTCATCCTTGCAGGGTCCGGATCGATCATAGGTGAGATTGCCAAGATCACACGCGTTATATGTGATTTCAAGGTGGCCGACATACCCAATACAAACAGCCTGATAGCTAGATTTGCGAGGGATCAGGGGGCCTGGGGTATAATATCTCATTCATTCATCGGTTTTGAATCCATAAGATCAGTTGTTGAAGCTTCAGGTGACATGAAGGTGTTCTCTGTTGTAGCCATGTCCCATCCAGGTTCTGATCTGATAAATGGAAACTATGAGAAGCTGATGGATATTTCGGAAAGAGCGGGGGTATACGGCTATATAGCGCCAGGAAATAAAATATCGGATCTGGCATCGATAAGGAAGAGGACGGAGAAAGTCATAATGTCGCCAGGCATAGGCTCACAGGGGGGAAAAGCTTCAGATGCCGTGAAAGCTGGGGCAGATCTCATAATAGTGGGAAGATCGATATACGAGAGCAGCGATCCAGTGAGGGCCGCTGAGATGATAAATATGGAGATACTTAAATCCAAGACAGAATCGTGAAACACCCGGCAATCAAAATGCTAAATAGATAATGTTTGATAGGCATATATGTACATACTCAGGACAAGGATCGAGGGAACAATAACACAGCAGCTTTACAGATCATTCTATCCAATATTGTCCTATGCTGAAAATAAACGATCTGTTGCCGGTCTGATAATTGTTTTCAATTCCGGTGGAGGCGATGCGGTTGCATCGCAGCTCATGTTCGAGATGGTCAGGAAGATAAGAAAGAAGAAGCCAGTATATTCATTCGTGCAGGGTATATGTGCCTCCGGCGCCTACTGGATCTCGGCTGGATCTTCAAAGATATACTCACTTGAAACCTCAATAATAGGATCCATAGGAGTAATATCAATGATACCTTATATAAAACCGCTTTTAGACAGGATAGGCGTCGAGATGAGGACCTACAAGGTTGGAAAATATAAGGATATGCTCTCATACTACAGGGAACCAAGCCAGGAGGAGAGCGATCACTACATGAGAGTGCTCAACGATGTGTATGCGAAGTTCAGGGACTCTGTCATGTCGGAGAGAAAAATTTCATCAGAAAGGATGGATGAGATAGCTCAGGGGCAGATTTTCTCATCGTCCATGGCCTTGGAAAACCATCTGATCGACGGAGTCGGCACCATGGACGCGATGATGGACGATATGTACAGGGATATGGGCAGAAAATACAGGGTAAAGGATATAGTCCCGAGGAAGCCGTGGCTGATGAGATTCCTGGGCACCTGAATCGATTGCGAGATGATCAGGATGAGGATGATTCAGGTTCTTGGTACATCATCAGGTTCAGGGAAGACGACCATAGCTATGGCGCTTTGCAGAATATTCTCAAGAAGGGGTTACAAGGTTGCGCCGTTCAAGGCCGTGAACATGTCTCTGAACTCCGTCATAGTCGATGGTGAGTACGAGATCGCCAGAGCCCAGTGGCTGCAGGCAAAGGCTGCCGGGACAGTTCCAAGCAAGTTGATGAATCCTATACTCCTCAAGCCAGAAGGTATGGGTTCTAGCCAGGTCATATTCTTCGGAAAGTCGATTGGCAAGAAAACCATTGAAGAATACTATGATTTCATCATGAAAGAAGGGAGAAAAGCCATAAGAGAAGCCATAGACGCTTTATCTGAAGATTATGACGTCATAGTGGCTGAAGGTGCCGGTTCTCCGGCAGAGATAAATCTCACGGACAGAGACCTTGCCAATACTTACGTTTCGTCAATATACGGCACACCATCCATTCTTGTTGGGGATATAGAGAGGGGCGGCGTATTTGCGTCTCTATACGGAACAATTTCTCTTATGCCGAGGGCTGATCTTGTGAGATGGATGCTGATCAATAAAATGCGCGGGGACAAATCGATGCTTTATTCTGGTATAAGGAAGATCGAGGAGATCACTGGTAGAAAGGTGCTTGGCGTTGTCCCCTATTATGAGATGAAGCTTCCCGGTGAAGATTCCTTTGACTATCAGCATCCAAAATCTTTGGATTCAAAGATTGCTATTGTAAGATATCCATTTATGGAGAATTACAGCGATCTCGATCCGCTCATATACACAGACACGGGGTACAACTATATAACTGCAGAGAACGCCGATGATCTTTCAGATGCCGATACCATAGTGCTGCCTGGTTCCAAGAACGTGTTTGCGGATCTTGAATACATGAGAAGGGCAGGCATCGATAGGATCATAGAGAGAAACGTCGGAAGGGCAAAAATAATAGGAATATGCGGCGGCTATCAGATGCTTGGCCGTACAATAACAATGGGAGATACAGTTGTAAGAGGGCTGGGTCTGCTCAATGCCGAGACGTATTATGAAAATGTAAAAACAACAAGATCCGTAAGATTTCGCGTCAGAAACAGCATAGCAGACGGATCATGGGAGGACGGGTATGAGATCCACTATGGGAAGGTTGTAAATACCGGTGATGAGCCCATGAACGAAACATCCTATGGGGTGGAAGGAAACGCTGATCCAAGAACTATGGTATTTGGAACCAACATACATGGAATACTGGGCAGCAAATCCATATTCAGGCTTATAACAGGCAAAGACATAGGCGATCCTGATCAGCATCTGATTTCTGAAATAGATCGTTTTGCCGATATTGTCAGCGCATCAATATCCATGGATGATCTGTTTGATTACGTGGAGGGGCGTTCAGCATGATCACCGGATCGTAATCCAAAGTACGACGCATTCATGGGCATTATGTGGCCAAGGCATAAACGGTATATATAGAGATTTTTCATAGAACATAGAAATATGATCATCATACTCTTACCCGCAAATGGATCTGCGGTAAAACAGAGGTTTTGATGGAAGCTGAAAGCCCAGATACTTAGCTATGGAAAGTTCTATAAATATATGGATAATGTCTATATACAATGATAATGGCTGCCAGACCTATGCTATACCCATACAACGGGGAGAGAGGATCATCGTATGATTACCCTGGCCGCCATGGATTTGCACACAGCTATTTTCTCAAATGCGGAAGAAGATATCATATAACGGATAAAAATGCTGAAGAATCTTACCCTAAATGTATCAGAACAGCGAGGATGCAGTTCGATCTTGAGAATACGCATCCGCGGATCTGCAGGGTCAATTCCAGATCAGATCGAACATGTCGCTGTGATGTGTGCGATCCAGCCATGGACGGTGATCAGAGCGCATCAAAAAATATAAACAAGATAGGATTGATCAAGCCAAGATCAATGTGTTTGAATACACGCATGGGGAATTCGCAACCTCTGATCCTGGCGAAGCAATAACAAGTACAAGCGAAGTCAATTTCGCTGAAAGGGCGCCAGATGGCTTCATATCAGGATCAGCTAAGAAATAAGTAAAGATCCATACAACAGAAATATGAACCCTCGGAATATGGCAGATTCAATGACTTGATGACAGGCAGTACCATGCAGAAGATCGATACAGCCGGAAAACTGGTGGACGTATGAATAATCTGATCATAATGATAATAGTGCTGATAGGTGCAATTGCGATAGATATAATCTTCGGCGAACCGAAGGAATACATACATCCAGTTGTTTTCTCGGGAAGAGTTTCGAAAAGGATCGAGGGTTATTTCAGGCGGAACGATAACAGAATACTGGCAGGATCAATATTTGCCGTTTCTGTAATAATCATAACAGCAATACCATATTTTCTCGCAATTTATCTCTCAAGTTTTGTTGTTGTCATCTATGTGATCGTTTCCATGGTTGTGCTGAAGACAACCTTTTCCATCTCATCGATGGGGGATCATATACGTTTGATCGTGGAATCGCTGAAAAACGGCAATATAAACGATGCGCGCGTCTATCTTTCAAGGGTTGTAAGGAGAGACACTACAAATCTTAATGAAAATGAAATATCCTCTGCTGCGATAGAGACGATTGCAGAAGGACTTGTGGACGGCTATATGACGCCGCTGTTTTTCTTCATCTTTTTAGGTATACCTGGGGCATTCATAGCCAGGATAATAAACACGCTGGATTCCATGTACGGATATAAGGACAGGCAGAACTTTGAATTTGGCAGGTTTTCAGCCCTCATGGATACCGTTATAAACTACATACCGGCCAGACTATCATGGTTTTTCATCGGGTTCTCAGCAGATGTGCTGAACTACAGGCACAAGATCATAAGCCCATTGAAATATATAAGGAGGTTTGACAGCGTTAATGCTGGATGGCCCATATCAACCATAGCGTGCGCACTGAACCTCAGGCTTGAGAAGAAAGGTTCATACATAGTAAATGATGATGGATACCCGCCCTCGGTAAAAGACATAGAGCGTACGATGAGGGTGTTCTATGTTGCTGTTTACTCCTACACAATAATATTCGTTCTGCCTCTGCTGGTGGCAATGGCCTTCATATTGTGACATTATTGGCCTGCCTTTGAAAAGCACAGAATATCGAATATCTTGCGATATTACCAGAAGATAGGTAGGGTGTGGAATGTGAGTAAAGTTTCTTATATATAAGTTAAATTGACTTTTATGGGTACACAGATCTCAGGTATCATAGGGCCATTTGCTCAATCCCTGTCATCAATAGGCCCGATGCTTAACATAATAGGTCTTTTTTCAATAATAGCTTCAATAGATTACCGTTTCCTCTTTTACATAGTGCTTATAGCATTTGCACTTTCTGCATTGAATATCTATATGCCTTACAAAGCCTCAAGAATGATGCGATCAAACGGTGGTTATTATGCAATAACAGGGACCATCTCGGGAAAGACCGCGGGAATAACCACAGCTTACCTGTATCTGATATACGGATTCTCTGCTCTCCCTTCCATAACCCTTTTTCTGATGTCGTTTTCCTCGTTTTTCATAGACAATTCATATCTGACTATGGCAATACCCATTCTCTATACTGCGCTGGCAGTATATGTAGTATCCAGAGGCGTCGGGAGATCCGTAGATGTGATGAAGGTATTTGGCCTGGCTGAGATCGCGTTCATAATTGCGGTGGATGCGATCATGCTTGCGCATCATACAGGATCCATCGTGGAAATTAAGGATGTGAATCTTGGCAGCGGAAGCCTCTGGAGTGGACTGCTGTTCGGCATGCTTATGTTTTCTGGTGCCGGATCTGCCTTCTTCATAACGGAAAACACCAGGGATGGCAGGAGAAAGGTTCCCTATGGAATTCTCACGGCCTTTGCGATATCTGGATCACTGATGGTACTTTCTGCGTACGCTGTACAGGTATTTCTAGGCGCGCGTATGATCTCATATTCAGTGAATCCTTATCTTATAGTGGATTACATCCGATCCTCTGCGGGATCGTTCATATACGCTGCGTTCATCGTTTTTTCGCTTTCAAGTTCCTTCAACCTAACCGTGGGCTATCTCAATTCATTCAGAAACGCCGTTGTGCGAATGTCGCTTGATGGAATCATAAACATGAATATGAGAGGATTCTATGCAGCCATATTAATAATAAATATAGCGGTTTCATGGGCCCTATACCTATCGGTGGGTGCATTCTATGGGTTTGTCATAATCAGCGGCATCGTATCCGCGATGTTCCTGACGGTGCATCTCATCACCACGGGATCCATCGCCAGAAGGATGGCTTCATCCAGGGCGGTGCTATCTATCACCATTCTTTCAGCCTCTTTCGCACTGCTCATGGTTACGCTTATGTATTCACTGGTGGCCGATATAGGATCGGATCCAGCGATAGGAATAATTTATGGTCTGCTTGTCGTTCTCACCCTGATCTTCGTATTTCTGATATACAGAAACGCCGCAAAGAATACAGTCAAATTTGGAGCTGAGGAGTTATGATGCCAGAGGATGTCATCGTTGGAAATTCCATAGAAAAACTCGATCTTTCCATGGATAATACCCTGTTCGTTCTGCTTGCCGGAACGACAGAAGTTTCGCTACGCCCTGGAATAACCGCAGCAGGAGCATCTCCTGAGGCTACAAGGCTCACGCCTACGGTGGACTCCGAGATCGTGGGCGAGGGGAGGTGCCTGAGCATGTCGGAACCACCCATGACACCCGAGGGCATACCCACTCCAGCCATTGTGTCAAAGGCAATACTCACGCTTACTGGACTGAAATACATTATAGTGAATGGAGGATTTTCCTTCAGGCCGAAGACAGATTACCTGGAGACGAACATAGTGCCATCAAAGGATCCATCAAGGGAGAGGGCCATAGTTGATGCTGAGAAGGTAATGGAATCCGGATATCGACTTGGGAAGATCCTGGACGGAAGATACCGAAACATAATGGTAGGAGAAAGCTTTCCCGGCGGTACTACCACAGCTTACATAGTTCTGAGGGCCATGGGTATAAAAACAGATACCAGCAGTTCAATGCCGGTGGATCCGGACTTGTTGAAGAAGGAACTGGCGGAGGAAAGCTTCAGAAGAAAGGCCGTCTATTCCCCTCTGGATGCAGCCATTGAATACGGCGATAATCTCATGATCTTCATGATAGGCATGTCAAGGGCTGTACGCAGTTCAAACCTCATACTGGCAGGCGGCACTCAGATGGCCAACGTTGCTGAACTGATAGAAAGAATCAACGGAAGATCAGAACCGATAGTAGCGACCACTTCATGGGTTTACTCGCACAGGAGCAAGCTCTTCAGAGATCTTGGACTCGAAAGGCGTACCATAGTATCTGTGATGAATTTCGGTGGAATGAGGAACATTGGACTGCGATACTATGATCAGGGCCATGTCCGCGAAGGCGTAGGTATGGGCGGATTATATGCTGTGGCAAGGCTGGCAGGCTTCACAAAGGAGGCCATAAACTCTTCGATTGACAGTTTTTATAGCAGTTTCTTGCAAATATGATGATCAGGCAATGTTCTCAGTCAACCAAGTTAAAATACCTGTTGCGGATTTTTATCCCTGCGAATTCAGGGATCACTTTTTTTATATTCTAAACAACGTTTATTATCAGACACTGATAAGAAACCGTTACTATACTCTTATGACAAGAGGAATTCGCGGGATAGATCTGTTCTTCGAAGATCAGCAGACGGGACAGCACATAAAGGATGTTATAGATAGGATAAGAAAAGATGCG
>NZ_QJSM01000005.1 GCF_003205235.1 Thermoplasma sp. Kam2015
ATAATATAATGATTATATCTATATTCCTATGTAGCAAATATTTATCTATAAATAAATTGATTTATGTTGACTTCAAAAAATCGCCCCCGACTGTAATTCCATCACTTGAGATATTGCCAAAAACGGTCACAATCTTCCTCGAACCAATGTATGATTGAAAGGACATCCTTAAATATTTTTATAGACTAGGTCTCAGTCTCCATATCTATGATATAAAAACAGCTTCCACTCCGTGTCTTCAAAATGAGATATTCATATGCATCAAAGACAACTCTTATCAATCTATCCCTTCATTGTATGATCATGCTTCAATCGATTATTTCATATTATCACAAGGAGTGTAAGATAAATATCCTCTCTTCGAAGGATATACTAGACATAATCTTCGAGTATACTGTGTTGATTGTATATCTCTTCAATAAGAATCGATCAGGCTCTCGATACAATCATATGGATTATTCACATATTTATTTAAAATTCTATAAGTAATTTCATCGTTATGATCATGATAGGCATTTGGTATCAGCAAATATATTGGCCTATATGTTGAGGTTTATGTGTGTATTATTAAGAAGCTATATAATAAGTTTAATATGTCGTTCAATTTATAGGAAAGTTAGGAGTTTGAAGGAAGTAGTAAAATTCCCTCTTCGGACATGAGATACACGGACTTCCCACAATGGATATATTTATAAATTGTCTTTGCATATTTTATATTCTCTACGATAACCAAGTGTACGATGCTTGAGTGGGATCGGTGCGATCCGAATACACGCCTGTGGAGATCGCAACATCTGGCTTGTACGGAATATATCCATACAGGCAGAGGTCTCTTCGATGGAAGGAAGATCCGAAGATTCACCTGAGGAGTGGCTCACAGATAGCGACTATAAGCCGCATAAATTATGTTATTACGCTGCTTTGTATGAAAGCGTCGTTCCGACAAAGCCGTTCTTTATCGAGATTTTTATTCATTTTTTTGGTCTCTCCAGAACTATATTAAATTTCTTGACATCTAAATCAAACCCACTAAATTTCTGCTGAATAAACTCTTTTATGTCCGCACACGTCTTATCAACGATGTAAACCATGAGCCTTTCATCGCCAGTCATCACAGTAACTCCCTTCACCTTGTCATTGGACTTCATAAACGAGATAAATTCATTCATCTTTGATGGATTGATTACAAGAAAAAGCAGAGCTTCACAGCCATATCCCATCTTTGAATAATCCAATTCTGCTCTGCATCTTTCTATTATACCTCTCTTCTTCAGAAGTTCGATCCTATCCCTTACCGTCCAAATATTTGCGTTAAGCTCTTTAGCTATGTCTGAATATGTTCTAGAGCAATCTTTTTCTAGAAGCGCGAGTATCTCGTAATCCAACCGATCGATTTTAAAATCTTTCACGTTAAATTGATAGTATACAAGATTAAAATTTTTATCCAAGAGCTCGAATGATCGAATTGCTTCAACGTTTTTAAGCGGAGACTGGGATTTGGAAAAAACGATAAAATCGACAGCTTCAGCAATAATATACACGAACGTTACTGAATGTAAAGATCTACGGACATGCAAATGATGACTATAATGATTATCTTAGCTATAAGATCGAAGCTGTATCCAAATGAAAAGCACCTACGCAGCCACAGGCTGATATGCAGCTATTTTCTTTGAGAACGTGATGCATAATGAATTATTCATAGGACATGGAGAAATTATTCCTTTACTGTTTCGATATAGCGAAAATGCTGATCGCTCTCAAAAATATCTCTGGTTATACATTGTAAATTTCCAATTACTAGAGGTGTCCCTGCAATTTATAATAATGCATTCAAGAAGTTCTTTCAGAGCAGTGCCTGGAATCCAATACGCTTTCTAAGATCCTCAGATAGAAAAACAATAGCAATGGAGAATACCAAGATGGGTGTGAGATATAATAATATATAGAGATCACAGCCCATGGAAGAACGTCAAAAACGGAATTGATAAAGGCAGAGTCTGTATAGTCAGAATTTGCGTCTGTGAAGTTTATAATCTAAGATTTGCATATAACATATCGGTATCAGCGAAGACCTCTTCGCTGAAGAATAATTTGCTTGAGTTATATTCAAAAGACAGATGAATTCTGGCAATTTACTCATCGGTATAAAAATAGACTGGATGTAATGATATTTTGTGAAGTATGTGCCAAGATTATCGCAATCAATTAGGAAATAAGGCGAAATAAGGACAATATTTGTTAAGAATTCTTAATTATTTGCCATCAATATTTTATTATGCTTCAGAAAGTTGATAAAGAAAATAATAAAGATCACGAAACATCCATGGATTTGGATAAAAATAATATCATTAAAGTATTATTTCCAACGAGGTGTAATGATGATCTGATAACCAGTATCTATGCTTTTATTAAGATGTTTAGTGGTAAGATAAGTGTGGATTTCCTAAACATTCTGCCACCCACAGAAAATGGCCCATGCATGAAAAAGAATATAAAGAACTCAATGTACGATAGAGCAATAGCAGAAAAAGAATTATATAAGTTTGTAAAAAAATTACCTAAACGCGAGAATCTATTCTACAATTACAGGGTAGCTGAAGGAGAGCTCTCCGACATTATATTAAATTTGTCCGAGGAAGGTAATTACAACATGATTGCGATAGAAGCAAAGGAATTTTGCTCTCACGCCAACAATATAATTGACGTAATGAAGCTATTGGATTCTGTCGGAATACCCATCATCTTTTTCGAGTGGGGTAAAGGTGACTCAGAAATTCATAACTATAAAGACGTGGAGGAGGTGAAGGTCTGATGTCGAAAAAGGAAAGTATCGAGGGAGTTAATTTTTATGGATCAGAAAAACTTCCAGATTCCACAGAACTGATAGCACAATTTCAGAAGATCGTTGATCATCGGTTTGCCAGATTTATTATGACAAAATTAACTGATCAGAAAAAGTTTGAACACCTTCTTGGTGTGTTTGCTGGAGTCGAAGAATCATCAGGAATAAAGGAATCAACTGAAGTTAAAATGATAGAAACCGCCCTCAAAAGGGGCATGAAGACATTTCATGTCGATGGCATGGATACTATCAAGAACGCACTCAAAGAGAAATTTGTCAGGAAAGGTGTAGCACTTACCTTGAGAAGCGTGGCTAAATATGGAATTACGAAACCACAGATATTCGATGCACCGCTTATGGTAGTATGGAACACGACAAAACAGTGTAATTTAAATTGCCTACATTGTTATGCTAATGCAGGGATTAAGCATTCAGACGAATTGACTCTAGAACAGAAGCTGAGGGTAATAGACATGATGGATGAAGCAGGTGTGACGATGATAGCTTTTTCCGGTGGTGAACCACTTATTAGCCCTGATTTCTGGAAAATCGCTGAATATGCCTCCAGCAAAGGATTCTATACAACGATAGCGACGAATGGTACACTACTTACTAAAAGTGTCGTGGATAGGCTTGCGGAGGTTGGAATAAAATATGTAGAGATAAGCTTAGATTCTCCAGACCCAGAAGTTCATAACAAATTCCGCGGGCAGCAAATGGCATGGGAGAGAACAGTTCAGGGAATAAAGAATGTTGTTGAAAAAGGAGTTTTTGATACCGCTATAGCTACTACTGCAACGAGATATAACTACAAACAGATGGACAGAATGCTGGATCTCGCCATACAGCTCAAAGTCAAGAAGTTCATAGTGTTCAACTTTGTACCCACGGGAAGAGGGAAAGAAATAATAGATGAGGATCTTACGCCCAAAGAAAGGGAGGATCTTTTAAACTTTCTCTATGATAAATGGCAGCAGAAGGTTGGTCCAGACATATATTCAACATCACCAGAATATTCAAGAATAGGCATAAACAAGATTCTAGAGGGGACAGGTAAGACCTATTCTCCAACTCACTTTGCCACCATGGAAACAGGTTCAAACGGGATCGCTATGGCTGAATTTATAGGAGGCTGTGGAGCAGGTAGGGTATATGCGGCTCTTGAAGACAACGGTGATCTTGAGCCCTGCGTATTTCTACCCATACGAGTAGGCAACGTCCTAAAAGATGGCCTTAAGAATATATGGGAAAACTCAAATGTACTGAAGGACCTTAGAGACAGAGATCATCTTGAGGGGATATGCGGAACATGTCCATTCAAATATTCATGTGGTGGATGCAGAGCACGAGCATATGGGTATTATGGTGACTATATGCAGTCTGATCCAGGATGTCTCCTTAACGAGAGTGCTTATGAGGAAATAGTTTTCAAGTTGCATCAAGAGCCGGTAAGAGTATGAAAATACTACTACTTTCCCCACCTACTGATTCTGTTATAAAATCGGTCATAGGAACAACTGGGCCCCCTCTTGGGCTTGCGTATTTGGCGTCAGTTGCTAGAGATCAGGGAGAAGAAGTAAAAATTATTGATTCTATTGCTATGGAGTATTCGCATGGAGATGTCAAAAACCAGATAAAAACATATGATCCAGATTTCATAGGTATAACATCAACAACCTCCATGATACCTGATGTCTATAATATAGCAAGATTTGCGAAGATGCACAATAATGAGGTTAAGATAGCGGTCGGAGGCCCGCACGTCACATTTACTCCAGATATTACGCTTGAGGAATCGCCAGATATAGATTATGTGGTTATTGGAGAAGGCGAGCTAATATTCTCCAATCTGCTACAGCATCTCGAAGGAAAGAAAGATATAAAAAAAATAAAAGGAATAGCCTATAGGAGCTCAGAAAAAATAGTGATCACGCCACCAGAGGATCTGATAAAAGATATAGATACCATACCAATGCCAGCTATAGACCTGCTTCCCATGGATCGTTACATGGCCGGCAAGAAGAGATTTGGAACCATAATGACATCAAGAGGATGCCCATATAATTGTATATTCTGCTCATCTTCACTTCAGTTTGGCAAGAAATGGAGAGCCCATAGCACCGAAAGGGTGATGGCTGAACTCCGCAGATTGGTTAATGATTATGGTTTGCATGAAATAGAGTTTCTTGATGACACATTCACACTCAACATGAAAAGAGCTTCAGAAATAGCTCAGAAGATAAAGGAAGAGAAGTTGGATATCCACTGGTCAGCATCAGCAAGAGTTAACCTCTTCAACAGCGAAATCGCTAGGGCAATGAAGGAGGCAGGAGCGCACACTATTTACTTTGGAATAGAGTCGGGAAATCAGAAAACATTGGATTTCATAGGCAAGGGTATAACATTGCAACAGGCCGTAGATTCGGTGAGGAAAGGCAATGAGGCAGGGCTGAATACTTTAGGATCGTTTATAATTGGTTTCCCCGATGATACTAGAGAAGATGTGCGCAATACTATACGCTTTGCAAAGAAGGTAAGAGTTTTGCTTGCACAATTCACCATCGCAACTCCATATCCAGGGACTAGATTGTGGCATCTTGCAAAGACTAGGGGTATAATCAAAACTTTAGACTGGAGGAAATACACAACATTGAATCCTGTTATGAAACTTACTAACTTCACAGATTCCGAAATACTAAGATGGTTAGGAAAAGCATATGTTAGTTTCTATCTAAGGCCAAGCTATCTTTTACACGATCTGATCAAGGATCACGGCTTTGTATTCAAAAGAATAATACCGTATTATTCTAAAGCTATAACAGCTTTCAAACATGATCGGGCTCTCACTGATGGCCATACTAAAACGACTTCATAAAGTATCTATTTTTTTTGAAAGGCACATATAAACATTTGTTCATTTATTAACGGGAAATTACGTGTTTTGACGCCACAATAAAATAAATAACTTTGCTGCGAGACATGTGTGGTTTTACCTGCTGAAAAAGCTTATCAATAGTTCTTGGACATCTTTACACGAGCACTGCGATAGCCAGGCATTATGACACCGCAAAGTAGGATCAGTACCATCTGAATTCATGCCTTTTTGGATCGAAATACCCATAACCATATCACTGTACATGATTCACAATAACTTTTTCTCGCAAAGTGAAACTGCAGTTTGGCCGCAAGGGAATAGGGCTAGGTCTTCGAATAAGGGGGATCTGATGCTTTAGCCAAGTAGTAGCTCACTGGATATTAAAAATAAAATAAATCTACAGACGCCAATAAATTTTTAGATACCGCATCGCAATTTAATGTTCAAACACCATATTAAATCTAAATTATTGTGTATAAAGATTTTGAACTACATCTCGATCGAATTTCATGGACAATGAATATAAGGAGATAAGAAATTTTGCAGAACACTCGCTCGGTGAGATGCCACAAGTTATAGAATTACTTTTTAAATTGGACAAAGAGTCGGCGATAGAGCAGTTCACTCAGAACCAAGCTCTATATCTAGGAAGAAAAGCTCTTCCTCTTAAGACAAGGATATTGATAGCTATTTCTGTAGCCCTAGCAAATGGACCAAAAGAGTCTGTGATGATACACTACAAACTTGCCAAGAGATACGGAGTCGAATCGCTTGAAATAGTTGATGCTATGAGAGCGACGAAAATGGCGCTTATGTCATCCACCTTGGACAGTACTGATATTCTTATAGATCAGTTTAATAATGAGGAAAGATCATCTGATGATGAAGGCGTCTCATTACTGCTAAAAAGTGTAAAAGCTGAAGCTGGTATAGTTCCGGATAGAGTAATCACAGCTTCCAGATTTTCCTCGGCTCTTGTAAGGGAACATCTAAGGGAAAAGAAGGCAATGTTGAAGCCAGTCAAGTTATCCGCCAAGGAAATATATGCCATAGCCTTTGCAGTCAGCGCCTCGATAAGAGATCGTGAGTGTGAAAAGGTATACCTAGATCAGTTCGTGAAAAATGGCGGAAATAAGGCTGAGGCTGAAGACATTCTCACTATAACAAGATTTCTATCTGGCAATCGAGCCTTTGTAAATGGCCTTAACGTATTAAAAATATTGGTAAAATAAAATTAGTATATATGAATATTCTTTAATATCGTTGGAAATAGTGATTACCATTAATCAGCAAGCATGTCCAGATCTAGTCGATCGCAAGCAATATAGGCCATTCATAAGATAATGAAATATGCATAGGTCGTAAAAATAATAAGAAAGGCAATATCATAAAAATTGAGCGGTCAGATGATTTATAAATTTTTATTAAACGCTCGAAACAAAACATATTATTTTTCTTCAAATATATCTTCAGCACCCTTTTTTGTTTTTCTGACGACGATAACCGGTATTCTTGCTTTAGATATCAGCTTGAGAGTTACACTGCCAATGAAGAAATCTGAGATATATGCATAGCCCCTGTGGCCTATGAGAATGGCGTCAAATTCACCGCTATTCGCCATATCAATAAGTACGCTTGCAGGATCCCCATCGGTTATTGTATACGCGATTTCCTTTGCTTTAACATTCAGATTGTTTATGAGATCGTTCATTTTTTGTTCAGCTTTTTTTCTAGCATATTCGATACTATCGGCATCCACAAAATCCTCAAGTTCTTTCATCCCTAGCGGTATCACATATACGAACTCTATTTTGTCGACATCTGGCAATATTCTAAGGCCCGCCTTAACAAAGTCTTTAGAATCGGGTGAGAAATCCACCGGAATCAGCAATTTAACCATTATCTAGCACCTCCTATTGACTCAACAACTTCTGTCATCTCCTCCTGGAAGACAGCATCTTTTCCCTTGATTCCAAAGAAATGTGCTATCCTTGGACGTAGCTTTATGTAGGTTATAAGGAATATTACTTGAAATATGGG
The DNA here is from genome assembly GCF_003205235.1 of Thermoplasma sp. Kam2015. NCBI lineage: Archaea > Methanobacteriati > Thermoplasmatota > Thermoplasmata > Thermoplasmatales > Thermoplasmataceae > Thermoplasma > Thermoplasma sp. Kam2015. The sequence continues at coordinate 7,761 of NZ_QJSM01000005.1, forward strand.
TAGCGTTCCTGGTGCTATAGCTACTAGTGGCGAGAACGCAGTGGCAGCTATCGCTACAGCAGTCCCCTCATTCTTACCTATGCTTGGGAATAGGGCGGCCATCGAATCCCAGTAATTGAATTTAAGAGTTTTCAAAATAAACGTCATGAATATAAGAGAAATAGTACCAAAAGCAATGGCAGAATAGAATACACCCATAACCGCCTGGATATGCGATATTACCATTTTCGAGTCTCCAAAGAATATAACAAAAATGATCATGAACATGCCTATCATCGTTATAGAAGAAAATACTGGGCTTATCTCTCTGAATTTCTGTTTTCCAAGCTTTTGTATGAGGCCTTCATGCGTAGGAATCCCTATGATCAATGGTGCAACAATAATTTCCAATATGGTTATTATCAGCATCATTATGGATACATGTATATGATAAGCCGCGCCATATGCGCTTGCATAGAGAGGTATCAATGGGATTCCTACCAAAAATGTTATTGCGACCAAAGCTGTAGAAGCCTCTATGTTACCCTTCATTAGGCCGACATATCCAACGCTCATGGATGAGCATGGAACAAGCCAGGCGAGAAATAGTCCAAGTTTAACAAGAGGATTAGTGACAAAAAGATCACCAAGAAAAATGGCCATTATAGGTCCCCAGCCAAAATTCATTAGTAATACGATGGTAAGGAGCTTCCAGTTTTTCATTGCTTTTCCAAGACCACGGAAATTCATCATCACCATCATTGGGAATATCATTATTATTATAGCGGCGAGTTCTAGAATTTTTATGACTGATCTATTAAGTGCAACCCAATGATAGTCGTAATAACCCACAATCAGTCCGAGGATTATAGCTATGCCGACATATATTGCTAGGAATTTATCTAGATGATCTCTGACCTTTACTAGCCTACTCATTTCGGACATGAGGGTTGGAGATTGAAAAAATACTTAATGATTATATACAAAATTTGTGTCCAGTCTTTTATAGGGATTTATATGGCTTGGGTAGAAGAAGGCTGGAGATTGGTATATGGCTCTTGATAGATCTTATTAGAAGCAACATCGCACATAGGAATCATGCTATGTCCTTAGAACGCCCCAGAAATATGATTCCAAATGGAGATTAATTTGGCATTTTATGGTATATCGAACATATGGCACAAGTGCTTGCTAGATATTCTTAAATATTTAGATATAAATTATATAAATATGACCGCACAACAGGAAGATATTTATCCTTCCCTGGCACCACTGGAGATCAAAGATTTTGAAGGACCGGCAGAGATATATCAGGCCCTATCCTCAAAGATCAGATTAGCGATGATCTATCTTATGAAAAAATATGGTAAGGTTTATGCACAACAATTAATGGAAGCATTAGATATATCACAACCCTCCATAACATCCCATTTGAATAAACTTTACAGATCGGGAATTGTAACGAGAGATGAGGGAAAAAAGTTCACATTTTACCTAATAAATACGAAATATACCTTTTTGCTGGAGCCATTCTTTCGGGAAATTCAGGATATAGAAGAGTCGAAGAAAGGGATACAGCTATAAAATTGAACGTTAAAAATGAATAATGGTGGCTTTGGGGAATCTGTAATTTTCAAATGCTTTACCGATGAGATACACGGACGCCTCTCAATGGAGATATTTACGGATATATTCATCATCTCCATAATAATTGATAACAGCTGCCAGAGTGAAGCTGTATCTAACGCATAAGGATGCAGAAAAATTGTTACTGAACTCTGGATCATGATCTGAAATTATCCGATCGTATATACCACTGTGATGCATGCGGTTTAACGATCGACAGGGATTACAACGCATCGAAGAGCATAAAAAGATTGGATTGACAAAAGTAGGATCGGTGCGATCCGAATATATGCCTATGGAGATCGCTACTTCGGGCTTGTACGGATGTTCGGAGAGGCAGAGGTCTCTCCGATGAAGGGAAGCTCAGATGCTTTAGCTTAGGGGAAGCTCACATCTCAGAATGTTAGAAATCTTGTTACGCGATCAATCATGATGCCAAAACGAGGTAGGTGGTAAGTGCATCCCTGTTCTCCTTGACATCATGAACTCTCAGTATTGATACTCTGTTTTCAGCCAGGTATATGCTTGTGCCGATGGTGCCGGCAAGCCTGTTTTCAACCTTCTGCCCCGTTATCATACCTATGAAGCTCTTTCTAGAGGTGCCGACAAGCAGTGGAAAGCCTATGTTGAAGCTCTTTATATTTCGGAGTATCTCCACGTTGCCCTTTATATCCTTCGCAAATCCTATGCCCGGATCGAGTATTATGCGATCGAAGCTCACATCGTTCTTCAAAAGCGCCTCTGTCCGATCTGCCAGAAATGCAGATACCTCGTATATTACATCATCGTATGTGGTCATGCTCTGCATGTTCTCCGGGGTACCTCGCATATGCATGACTATACAGTTCAGACCGGAATCCTTAGCTATTTCTATCATCCTGCGGTCTGTGAAACCAGATATATCATTTATGTAATTTATCTCGTACTTTGTCAGGCCGTCTATGACTGACGGATGCCTGGAATCTATCGATATTGGAATATCTGAATAATCCCTCACCATCTTCACGATGGGAATCAGCCTATCAAGCTCCGTCGAGGGATCGACTCCTTTGCTTCCTGGCCTTGTGCTCTCCGCCCCTATGTCGATTATATCCGGTTTCTCGTCTATCATCTTGAATACCAGATCGGAATGGCCAAGCACACGGCTTCCGGGATAAAATGAATCCGGGGTTGCATTGACGATGCCCATTATCTTTGGTATGGCCGGTTTTTCATCCAGGGCCTTGAATATGGCCGCAGAGGCGTGGTCTTCATGACCAGGATTGATGGAATAGAATTCCATTAGGTCTCTGAGCAGTTTCTGATCAGCCCAGACCAGATATTTTTTCTTTCCGGATTCTGTGATCTCTTCATGATCAACCGGCGGGACTTTGTCTGAAAATATCTCAAACTGGAACTTATTTCCGGATCTCGCATACGATCCTCTACGCGGGATGATCAAGCCACCCATATTCCCTGATTGAACGATTTATCATATATCTTAGGTTTGATTATTTGGCAATCTGATCCACCAGCATAACGCGTCACACCATATCTTGTCCGGATCCATGAAATATAAGCATTCGCATTTTTCATTAAAGGCAAAAAATGGTTGCAAAGGACGATCCATGACGAACCAAGACTATAGGATCATTCTTTGAGTGCATTCTCCAGATCAGCTATAAGGTCTTCAGAGTCCTCTATCCCTATGGAGAATCTTACAAGGTTATCGCTTATTCCCATTCTTTCCCTCTCCTCCTTTGAGAGCGATGAGTGTGAAGTCTCAGCCGGGAGAGTTATCAGGCTTTCCACCCCGCCAAGGCTGGCAGCCACCATCGGTATCTTGAGTTTTCTCAAGAATTTGTGGACATCAATATCCTTCCTTATCTCGAAGGATACCATCCCTCCGAAACCTGAAAGCACCTTTTTTCCGATGTCTGTGTCAGGATAATATACCATTGAAACTGTATCGCTGTTCCTCAGGAATTTTGCTATCTCTGATCCGTTCCTGTTGTGCTTCTCCATCCTCAATCCCAGAGTCTTCAGGCCCCGCAATGCTAGATAGGCCTGAATAGGATCTGGGTTTGATCCGAAGGTCTTTCTTCTGATCACGATGTTGTTGAATATCTCCCTATCATTTGTGCCCACAACACCCATAACTATATCGCTGTGGCCGCCTATGTATTTTGTGGCACTGTGTATAACCACATCCGCCCCCAGATCAAGTGGATGCTGGTTGTATGGCGATGCAAATGTGGCATCCACTATTATGATGGGCTTTCTGGCATGATCCGATACAGATTTGATATCTGGCACCTTGAGCGTGGGATTTGTAACCGATTCCATATAGATGGCATCGTACATTGACTGGTCGAAATCAAGTTCGTTCATCCTGTCCGTATCTATGTAGTCAACCTTTATTCCCATATCGCCGAGTACCTTGTTGAAGAAATAGAGGGTCTGCCCATAGAGGTCAGATATGGAAAGTATCCTGCTCCCAGGATGTAGCACACCAGCTATAACGGACGTTATCGCACCCATACCTGAGGAAAATGAGAGTGCATATTCACACCCCTCAACTGCGGCGTACTTATCTTCGAATGCCTGCGTAGTAGGGTTTCCCCATCTGGTGTATATGTACGGTTCATTCCTTGTATGATCTATGTAGGCACCTTCTACCGGATTTGGATAGATGAAGGTTGATGTTTCGAATATGGGTGTCGTTACATTTCCAAACTTTGGATCTCTCAATTCTCCTGACTGAACAGCTCTCGTGTTGAAGCCTTTATACATATTGGATACCATGATTCTGCATGCCAATGTAGGATAACAACGTTTGTGATTCGAACCGAGACGGTGAATCACTGTGGTTCTATTTCATCCTTTGCAGAATGCCGCTTCTCTGCTCCACTTCAGTACATTTATTATCATGTGGTATCTATCCACCTGAATGTTCATAGCTATTGAGGGCATAGACGGTGCCGGTAAAACAACGCTGGCGGAAGGCATATATCAGCTGCTGTTGAGGGAAGGTTACCATGTTTACCTTACCAAGGAACCAACCGACGACATCGATAATTACAAGGGTGATGCCGTCGAACTCTTTCTGAAATTCACTTTAAACAGGTACAGGCATCAGTTTGATCTGATTGATCGCATTAACAGTGGCTGCATCGTTGTGTGCGACAGATACATACGATCTTCCTATGCATATCAGTTTCAGGGAGTGCAGGAGTTCTTCGGTGATGCGGGTAAGGCGAGACAATGGATGGATGAGGTCTCGAAGATAATCAAGCTGAGGCCCGATGTGCACATATACGTGGACATAGACGTGGCCACGGCCATGCAGAGAGTCTCCAGAAGGGGAATAAGGAATCTCGGATTCGAGGATGAGGAAAAGCTGAGGCAGGTCCGAGACATTTACGAAAGCTTCCAGTGGGATATCAAGGTGGACGGGCATAAGGATAAAAAAGAAATGATCGAAGAGGCATTCAGCAGATTGAAGCCCAAGATAGCGAACCATCATAGAATTGATATTTAGCTGGTTTGCGGCACCCTTTTTCATGATATGAATTTAAGATTGCAGTCGGTATACCTTAATTGACATCATGAAAAGTGTATGTGTGCTCGTATCAGGTACCGGAACTACACTGCAGGCAGTTATGGATGCGATCCAAGAGGGAAAACTGGATGCGAAAATATGCAAGGTGATAGCGGATAGGGATTGCATGGCCATAGAACGGGCAAAGACCGCTAACATCAAGACAGCCATCGTCAGGAGAGGTGTAAATTTTCATATCGATCTCCTAAGGGAGATGGAGGAGTCTGGAGCTGATCTCTTCCTGCTCGCCGGGTTTCTGAGCATATTGAGTCCTGAGGTTATCCAAAGGTTCAGAAACAGAATAATTAACACACATCCAAGCCTGCTTCCTTGCTTTGGCGGTAAGGGCTTCTACGGTAGAAAGGTTCATGAAGCGGTGATAAAGAGTGGCGCAAAGATATCAGGATGCACTGTACATTTTGTCACCGAGGATATAGACGGCGGTCCGATAATACTCCAGAGGGCGGTTCAGATAGATGATATCGATACGCCAGAATCACTTGAGAATAAAATACATGCTATAGAGCATTCTGCTGTTATACAGGCACTTCGCATAATAATGTCCGGTAATTACATCATTGATGGAAAACGTGTGATCTATCCATGAATAGCCACTCAGGGTGTTTCATGACGGCTGTCACCTTCAAATTTCATAGAGGATGAAGGATCAGATAGCTGCACGTCTAATGAGGGGAATCCTCTGTTAACCTGGAATATTTATGAATCAGAACGCTTTCCTTGATCCATTCTCCGTATTTAATCTCAGAATATCCGTGATAAGCGATGGCTGGGAAATCTGAACATATCGGCGCTGAAACCTGCTTCATATATCTAGATGTAATCGTCTTCAGAAAACAATAGGGTATCTATATATCCAAATTTACCATTTAAAAAATGGTGGGATCACTATGATGAGAACGCATCTTCCTGAAAAATGATGAAAGACGGGCAGGCTGAGTGATCTCACTCATTATCATAGAACGAGTGAAATTCTTCTCTTTTTTTCTCAGCGTTGTATATGTATATGTGATCTCCCTCATCCATGGTTATCTTATGTGTACCGTCGCAGTAGGGTTTATGCGAAGAAAGACCACATCCGCATATATGCACTTCTTTATCTCCAACCTTGACCACGTATGGGTGGTCTCTCTCATGCAAAACTAGTCTTGCCATATCATAGTATAGAACATTTTGCTAAAAAAGAATGTGTAAAGAAAAATGGACAAACCTCGTCATTTTATACGCTCTACGTTGAAGGACCCAAGCGTAAAGGTACTGTCCTCAGGATATATCCTCACCCACTCCTTTGTCCTTATGCGCTTCAGCGTAAGAACCCTCATATAATCCCTATCGCCATCATTTTTAAAATGAACAGCGGAATCCATAAGATAGGCGAACCATTCCGTTCTTTCCGCAGGTATAAAATCGTCTACAGCGTATAAGGATACGAGGGATCTCTTCCTGTTCATGTTTATAAGCTGTATGAAGAATCGATCCGCATTCTCATCCTGCGATAGAAGATACCGCGTAGCCGAAAGCATCACGAAGACATAGCTGTCCATCTTCTGCACTGAGGCAGATATCTGCTTCAGGACAGACGGGATGTTACCCGGATCTTCCAGCACCTCGGTGTTGGCAGGCGGAGAGATCTGAAACGGCTTGGCGAACCCATCCAGTATGTGAATCATATCTGTGTTTGTACCGTTTCTGGCCAGATCCACCATAATACCATCGGAGGGAAAGTCAAAGTCAGCCAAGATAACATTATTCCCACTGTTGGCAGCATTCCTTATAAAATTATATATGAAGCTCCTCTTCTGTGAGAAATTATTTCCCCTGACCATTATATTGTCATTTCTGTCGAATCCGCCATATAAAAGTTCGTCAAGGCGTTCAATGCCTGTGGATACTTTCACTGTTTTCTGCAATCCTTCTTGGTCAGGTGCCATATAAAAAAAGAATATGTTCTCATATAAAAATTATTTTTGTTGGTAGGGCTTGAAGGTACCTGAAACAACCCATGGCGGTTCCTTATCGTCGAAAGGTTCCATACCGGATACCTGGTATTTTTCGACTATATCCTCATTCACTCTGGCCACTCCAGGTTCCCCTGTGAGGGAGAAGTATCCATTTTCCAGCTTGTATCCTCCAGATACGAGCTTCTTCTTCCAGTCAGGCCAGAACATCTCAAAGCTCTCCTGTATGATGAAATTCGTGATAGTGGTGTCAAGATTCAGGGTTGCAGCAGTCTGTATTGGGCCAAAAGCATTATGTGGCGCCACAGGAATACCGAACCCATCAGCAATAGCCGCGATCTTCTTCCCCTCAAGAATACCTCCAGAATTCGTCAGATCAGGCTGAATTATGTCCACAAGCTTCTGCGATATGAACCTTGCAAAGATCTTCTTATTTAGGACACGCTCCCCCAGGGCAATAGGAACTCTGTAATAGTTCTTGAGATCGAGAAGGTCATGATCTAGATCGGGATGAAGCGGTTCCTCATAGAAGAACGGATGGTATTCCTCCAGGGCCATTCCCGCCTTTATCGCAGCTATCTTTGAGAACCTGCCATGATATTCTATAAGCAGATCGATCTTATCTCCGAGTTCGGATCTCAAGGTACCAACTATGTTCTTTGCGTTCTCCAGCCCTTCATTTGATATAGAATCATAATTGTCTCCAAATGGATCAAACTTCATGGCGGTGAACCCCATCTTCACGACTTCCTTAGCCTTCTTGAGGAAGTCATCGGGAGACACACAGTCATTGTACCAGCCGTTCGCATAGGCCCGCATCTTCTTATTAACCTCACCGCCCATAAGCTTGTATACCGGTGCGCCGAGCTGCTTTCCTATCAGATCCCATGAGGCGATCTCAAAAGCGCTCAATGCGGATGTTGCCTCCATGGACACTGGCAGATAGAAGGAGTTTCTGTAAAAGTCAAACACGTTCTGCTCAACGTTGAAGAAATCCTTTCCATTGAAGACTCTTGCCACTTCCTTCATGCTTTCCAGTACAGGCAGCGTCATTAGGGTAGTTGGCGCCTCTCCATATCCTACGAGGCCGTCAGCAGTTGTTAATTTCACCAGCAGTATAGTGGAGCTCCATGGAGAAGAAGTCTCACGCGATTTCTCTCCCATCTCTATAATTTCAATATTTTTGATGGTAGAATTCATGAATGAGATATCATCTCATTCCTTTTAAAGATAGTGTTGAGATTCCGCTTTAAGCAGTAAAACTCAACGTTTTCAGCGATGCAGGATTGCTATATCCTGTGCGATGATCGAATTGGACTGCGGATCAGGAATTTTGGGGATAATCGTATGTCATTGTTCATGTTCTCGCGGAAAAATTAAGATATATATTGATCATAGCTGAACGGGATCGCCATGACCCGGCAGAACACGGTAACCCTTCATTCCCTTTATTATTTCAAGGGATCGTTGGGCGCTGTTGATCTCGTAGGTAAAGCTCTTGTTGATCTTCAGTACACCGCCGGATTCAACCGCGGCATCTCCGCTGAACAGCAGATGAAGATCCTCAACGATATAAGATGTGCTTCCTATGGTATGGCCTGGTGTGGCCATCTCCTCCACTCCTGGCACATCAGCCTTTGAAACTGGTTTGACATCCTTAACAGGGTCGAACTTCATTATGGACGTTACCATCCTGCCAAGGAAAGATCTGGGTTTAGGCGGATCTTCCTCGCCAGTTATGATCTTTATCTCCAGGTCTGGTACGTATATCTCGGGATTGAACCTGTCCGCTATCTCCTTAAGGCCGCCAATGTGATCCGCATGATGGTGCGTTATCAGAACAAAATCAGGTCTGGTGTTATTTCTGTCCAGAAAATCTATGATCTTCTTTCCACCTCCGGCGGTTCCAGCATCGATCAGGACTTTCTTTCCCTCTATGATGATAAGGTAAACGTTGGCCATCACTCCATCTATTCTTTCAACAGCCCCGTCTATCTTCATAAAGTATACATCTTAAAGCATTATAAAAACGTTAAAGACGTCGTTTAAAACTCAAAGGATATAGAAATATCTTGAGACAGCAGTATGACAGAATAAAAACAGGATAAAATTTTGGCATAGAATATATACGAATTATTTTAATATCGAATCCGATATCGGTATATGGTTTCGATTGGGTCGGACGACATACATAATTACTACGTTGGAACGAAATTTCAATTTGCATATTATTTCAGAAGCCGCAGATTCATTGGGCTTCTCATATTTTCAATATTCATAACCGTACTCATACTGTTCCTTGATCTGCATTATAATTATTCAGTCCTTAAGACTGAAAATTCAGCAGAATTCTTCGCGAATTATTTCTCAAACGATATAATTGCTTTTTTTGCAATACTGGCAGCCTTCTTCGGCGGTGACATGATCTCGATGGATCTGGGTACAAGCACTGCTTTTTATACACTGGTGCAGCCTATAAGACGCAGCGTTCTATACCTAGGCAGATATACGGCTGCCTTTCTCTCGACACTGGCGTTCGTCTCCATAATTTACATAGGTGCGATCGCTGGTTCTCTCTATCTGTATGGGATGGTATCCAATCTGATACTGCCATCATTTGGATTTGCGCTACTCTATATGCTTGCCCTCATATCATTTGCAACGCTCTTCAGCGCCATATTCAAGACCCCAAGCATAGGTCTGGTGGTGTCAATACTCTTCCTGATTCTTGTTTATCCAGCTGTTCAGGGTATATTATCAGCGCTGGCAGGTATAAACCCATGGATGTTTGTAACATACGCTGGTGAGATGATATACCTTGTCTTTTCAAAGAATTATGTGGTTTATTCTGTCACACATACACGTTTTGCTTACCTATATACATTCAATCCTACAGGCAATGAGGCCATACTCATTATGATAGGTTACATAATAGTATTTTCGCTGATTTCGATGATCGTGTTTGCAAAGAAGGAGATAAAGGGATGAACATGGCTTCAATCGAATTAGTAAATGTCTCGAAGGAATTCGGGAAATTCAAGGCTCTCGATAACGTGTCGTTTAAGTATGAAGGTAACGGTGCAATAGGATACCTTGGCCCAAATGGGGCAGGCAAAACAACAACACTCAAGATTCTTACGAACCTCTTAAGACCAACCTCCGGAAAAGCCACGATCAATGGTATAGATGTTAATAGGAACCCCGTAGAGGCATTTAAAAAGATGGGTTCTGTTATCGAATCTCCATCTCCATTCCCCTATTTTACCGTTGAAGACTCGCTTATGTTTGTGGCTGAATTGAGGAGGCTAGACAGGAAGGACGCCAAAGACAGGATCGAATATTACGCCAAGGCGCTGGCTCTTCCAGATCTGAATAGGAGGATAGGGGATCTGTCCAAGGGCCAGAGACAAAGGGTGGTTATAGCCTCTGCGCTTTTGCCAAATCCAGAGGTTTTACTGCTTGACGAGCCAACCAGTGGCCTTGACCCATTTGAAATGAAGATAATTCGTGATATGATAATAGAGATGAAGGACGATAAGCTAATTCTCATGAGCTCTCATCTCCTTTCAGAGGTAGCGGAAGTATGCGACGAGGTCATATTCATAAATCACGGTAAAATACTCGCCAGAGACAACGTAGCAAACATATCCAGAGAGTTCAGGGCAAAAGCGGTGATCGTTGAATTTCTTGATCCAGTTGATGAAAAACTGATCTCTGCCATAAAGGGCATGGGCCTTGACATAGAGAAGAACAACGGAAATTCAGTCATTATAAGATACAACGGCAGCAATGATCAGCGTGCAGAAATATTGAAAAAACTCATCAATGTTGGGAATGTGATCAGATACGACAGCGTAGGTTCAGAATTGGAAGAAGCGTATATTTCAATCCTCAAAAATGGAAGTCAGTAGTAACCCCTAAGGGTTACGCCAAATTTGGGTATTTCAACTCCACTGCCGTTCTCGACATGCCCGATGACCTTGACAGGAACCTTGCCCTTCAGGGCATTCATTATGTCTACCTTTTCGTCTTCATTTATAACTAGTACAAAACCGGTCCCCATGTTGAAGATCTCGAACATCTGATCGTAGTTCAAATTGCCCATCTCCATCAGCCTGATGAAGACATTCTGCGGGTCAAACGGATCGTCTATAACGTACCTCATATCCTTCATCCTGGTTATGTTTTTGAAGCCGCCTCCAGTTATATTCGCCATTCCCTTTATAGATATTATGCCCATGATGTCTAGTATCTCACGCACATATATTCTCGTGGGCTCAAGAAGAACTTCATAGGTTTTCTTTGAGTCGCCTGGAAATGTATCTTGAAGGTCCAGGTTGTTATCAGCTATTATCTTGCGTACCGTGGTAAAGCCATTGGAATGGAGTCCGCTGCTTCCAAGACCTATTATCACATCCCCTTCTCTGATATTTGATCCTGTTATTATCTGATTCTTCTGCACAATGCCTATTACGGATCCTGAAACGTCCATGTGTTTAACCATATCAGGCAGGACAGCGGTCTCGCCACCGACTATGGTTATATTCGCCATCTGTGCGCCTACATTGAAACCCGTTCCGAGCTGTTTTGCGATCTCGTCATCCATTTTGTTCATTGCCAGATAGTCGACCATGGCTATGGGTTCGGATCCAACGGTTATGGCGTCGTTGACATTCATGGCAACGCAATCTATGCCTATAGTATCGTACTTGTTTACGGCCTCGGCTATCATTGTTTTGGTGCCTACGCCGTCATTGTTGAAGGTGATCCCAAAATTTCCCATATCTATTATCGATGTGAAACCCCCTATATAGCCTATATTTTTGAAATCGTCACGATGAAATTTTAATTGTCTGATAAAGGTATTGACGAATTCGCCCTGGAGTTTCCTATTTATGATCCCGCCTTCAACCTCACTCATAATATGGGTATAACTTCATTTAATAACTTTGTTGTGACACTATCAACGATTATATATAATGCTTATTCCTTTTATGTATGAATATAGATATTAAGGCAAATGTCAGATATAAATATCAGATATGTATTATGCATCACACATAGTAAGATCAGTATCATAACATCATGGTGGTATAATGGGAAATGGTATAAACGCAGGAAGAAAATTACTGGAAACAAGGAAGAAATTTAGGTGGTCTGATAGGGACTATAAGAGGAGGGTTCTTCAGCTTAAGCGAAAGAGTGATCCGCTTGAGGGCGCACCTCAGGCCAAAGGAATCGCTATCGAAAAGGTTGGAATAGAGGCAAAACAGCCCAACTCAGCGATAAGGAAATGTGTGAAGGTTCAGCTCATAAAGAATGGAAGACAGATAACGGCGTTTGCTGTTGGTGATGGTGCCATAAACTATATCGATGAGCATGATGAAGTTACCGTTGAGGGTATAGGCGGAAGGATGGGCAGAAGTAAGGGAGATATACCTGGAGTCAGGTATAAGGTCGTTGCAGTTAACGGCATATCACTCAAAGAGCTTGTTAAGGGAAGAAAGGAGAAGACGGTGAGATAAATGCTGATGTTATTCAACAAATATGACGTGAATACCGTGGAGATCCATGATCCAGGCATGGTGAAATATATAAACGTGAAATCGGCTCTTAACCTGCATACTGGAGGCAGGTTTTCATCATACTATGCCGGTAAAATAAACATGAATGTTGTGGAAAGACTGATAAACAAACTCATGAGAAGCGAAAAGTGGACGGGCAAGAAATACAGCGCCTATAAGATAACGGAAGAGGCATTCCAGATAATTGCAGAGAAGACGAAGCAGAATCCGCTTCAGATCCTCATCAACGCAATAGAAAATGCCGGACCGCGTGAAGAAGTGACCAGACTGAAATACGGAGGAATAGCCGTACCAAAGTCCGTTGATGTTTCGCCGTCCAGAAGGGTAGATGAGGCACTTAGAAATATAGCGACAGGAGCCACCAACGCCTCATTTAAGAGCAAAAAATCCATAGTAAACTGTCTTGCGGATGAAATAATGGCAGCTGCCAGAAACGATCCAACGTCCTATGCGATAAGCAAGAAGGAGGAGATAGAAAGGGTTGCGCAGTCAGCCAGATGATCTCCCATCTGGTTTTACTTAAATATTTTATTTCCATCTTTCATCCAGATATTCCATTTTAAACGGGAGTTGCGAGTTTGTGTAGGCTTTGAAACTTTAACATTCGATAATCAGGCATTCGGATCTTCTTCAGCAGGAATATTTAATGAAAAATAATTGCAAGACTCATAAGAACGTGATCGCTGCGATCCGAATACTGATCTGTTTAAATCACGATAAAGTGCACATGCGGAATATATTCGTACATGCATAGGTTTTTCACTGAAGGTAAGATTAGATGATTAGGCTGAGAAGCAAATCATCGTATGTAGAATATATTAGAATAGAATCAATAAAAATCAAAAATTATAAAAAATACCCTTACTGCTGGTATTTTATCTTGCTTGAAGCCCTGAACACGAATTTCTTCTTGGACGGGACCTCAATTACCTTCTTTGTCTGCGGGTTCCTTGCCTTCCTCGGACCCTGCGTTCTTCTCTCGAATATTCCAAAGCCAGCAAGGTTTATCTTCTGGCCGCCGTTGGCCTGAGCGACTATCTCATCCAGAAAAGACTTTATTACGGTTCTTGCCACTTTCTGGGTGGTGTTTGCCTTCTTTGCTACCTCCTTGGATAGCTCACTAATTCCTACCATCTTTTACCACCTATATGATAATAACATAGGAAGTATTAAAATATTTCTATCATGTTTTAATTAGAATAAAGCGAATACGCAGTCTGCCAATATTCATAATTTATAATAAAAATTATGCCGATTAATTATTTACTACAGGTGCAGAAAAATCAGTATTTATTCATATTTCACAATTATTCATAAATATGCGATATGCATCCTATTATAAATATTAAATAGTTCTGCTCAGAATATGTCTGACATTAGGTATTACAAGAATTTTATTAGCATTCACGGACACCTCTGGGGTGATCGAGAATCGCAGATAAGTCAACAGTAATTTATATCACTTAAAAATGGAAGCCTATGAGCATAATTGGCGTATTACTTGCCGTACTCATAATACATGTGTTTGCAGCAATGATATTCATTGGTGGTTCTCTGTTCATATGGTTCATCGTGTGGCCAGCTTCATACAAGGCCACATCAGACGAGAGCGAGAGGACAAAGATAGTTGGTGTCATAGGTCGATATTTCGGATGGTGGACAGATGCAACTGTTGCAATACTGCTGGTCACAGGGGCATATCTTGGGTATGAGTATGTTGGCGGCAATCTCTCGCTGCTGACAACGACACTCGGTGGGCAAATACTGCTCATCAAGGTGATAATCGTATGGATAACCATTGTTCTTATGTATGCCAACAATATATATCATGGTAAACTGATAATGAGGCTGGCAGAAGAGAAAAAGTATGATGAGATGAAGAGGATAAGAAAAATAACTCACACTGCATCATTCATAACACTGGCTCTACTGCTCGTAATAATGGGGCTTGCCGTTGCTCTGCAGTTCTTCATGCCTGCCTAATCTTTTGTCATCAATTTTTTTCTTTCTTTTGCAGAATATCCTGTGAGTTTTTCTATGAAATCATTGTATTCCTTTATAACGGACAATTTATCTGCGCCGCTATCGTAATCCCCGGTATTTACAAGCAGCTTCTTTTTGTCAGGTTTTATCTCTATTCTTGAGATTCCCGGTATAGAGGTTATTATCAGATCTCCCTCTGTTTTCACCTCATATCCAAGCTGAGATATCTTTGCCTTGACCCCCTCATAGTCCGTTGGAAAGCCTCTCTTTACAGGATAATCTCGCATTCAATCACCCGATACAGGTTTCTCAGCGATCTTCTTCCTCTGCATCTTTTTGAAATAGGATCTCACATATATTATTTGCATGTACTGTGCATCGTGCTCCAGCAATGGAGAAGATGATATTATGGTCATATCATCTGGATAGTCTATAAGATACTCAGAGAGTGTTTCAAACTTCAGAGTTCCATGTTTGATAGCGGTCAGCCTCCTCTCCTCGTTGTCCGTGAATTCTACACCAGAGAATTCCGTGTAAAGATCATATTTTGCATATTTTTTGAATTCGTTTATGACATTTTCAAAATCCTTTATCTCAACGAGGGATCCTCCGGTTATGGCATGTACGTGTGCGAAATTCAGGATTGGCTCTATGTCTATTCTCTTTGCTAGCTCAATGACCTCTTTTACTGTCCCAAAAACTTCCTGCTTTCCAGATGTCTCAACACCAATGTATGGATAACCATTCTCGGGAGAGAATTCGCTCAATATATCTGAATATACCTCTGCGAATTTATTCAAACTATCCTTCTTGCTCCCATGATAGAACCCAGAATGCGTTACGATGCGCCTCGCTCCAAGATATTTTCCAAGAATAAGCGTCCATCTCAGGTGATTAATCGATTTTTCGGCTATGTCTGGAGATCCTATAAGATCCATGTAATATGGTGCATGCATCGATAGTGTAACGTCAAGTTCCTTTGCCAGTTCGCCCCCAGTCTCAAGTTCATCATAATTCTTTGCCATGTTCCAGAAAAGCTCCTGCACTATGTCATCTTCCTCTATCTCTGTGTCTATGCCCACGCTCCTGTAGTTCCCGTTTTCATCCTGTCTCAGGACATCTATTATTATTGAATCCTCAACATCGTAGGGTCTCAAACCAGTATACTCTTCGGCAGAATTCTCCTGGACGTTGACGCGGAGCAGCTGCACCTCAAGTGCATTCAAACCCAGGTTATGCGTTTCTTCGACTGAATCTATAAAAGTCCTTCCCTTACTTGTGAGTGGGATCCCAGCAATACCGAATCTTATCATGTATAACCTTAATATTGCTATTTAATTGACCTATAAATATCTGACCATCATCGTATCAATGCGTAAAAAACATTCCTGGTCTGACATTTCGATCGACTTCGACATGTGAAAGGCTTCATAGAATACATTATATATCATTTATGCATTTGTTAATTTGATGCCGATTTTAGGTGGTAATGTTAATATCATTATCATTCAAAAAGGTGATATGGATGAACGTAGATCCAAATTTAACAAAATACATGATCAAGGCGAAGATATATACCGATGGGGTGGTTGAAAAACCAGATGTTGTTGGTGCTATATTTGGTCAGACTGAAGGATTGCTCGGAGACGATCTAGATCTCAGGGATCTCCAGAAGAGTGGGAAGATCGGGAGGATCGAGGTCGAGATAGACAGCAAGAAGGGCAGAACCGAGGGTTATGCCCTCATTCCATCAGGTCTGGATCAGGTAGAAACAGCCATACTTGCGGCCGCACTTGAAACCATAGACAGGATAGGTCCATGCAAGGCCAGGGTAGAGATAGCAAACGTTGAGGATGTCAGGGTTCAGAAGAGACAGAAGATCATAGAGAGAGCTAAAAAGATATACCAGGAGATGAACAGCAAGGGCGACGATCTCAGCGAAAGCCTGGTAAAGAGCGTCAGGGAGGAAGTTGAGAAATCTGAGATCATATCATATGGTGAAGAGAAGCTTCCGGCAGGTCCTGCAATCAATGATTCGGATTCGATAATCGTTGTTGAGGGCAGAAATGATGTACTCAATCTTCTCAAATATGGGATAAAGAACACAATAGCTGTTCAGGGCACCAACATACCGGATACGGTGAAGAAGCTTTCCAAGGAAAGGACGGTGACAGTCTTTCTGGATGGCGACAGAGGCGGTGATCTCATACTGAAGGAGATGCTTCAGGTCGCTGAGGTAGACTTTGTTGCAAGAGCGCCTCCCGGAACCGAGGTAGAAGAATTGACGTACAAGCAGATAGTGAAGGCCCTCAGATACAAGACACCAATAGACCAGTATCTATCAATGCATGGCATGAACGATGAACTTAAGGAGTACTCACAGAGAAACAACATAGTCTTCGGCTCGCAGCAGAACAACAACCATGAGGCAAAGGCTGAGGTTGTTGAAGAGCCTCAGGATCAGTCTCCAAAGGTTGAGGAGATCCATGAAGAACAGTCCCAGCAGGTAACGGTGCAGAAGGAGGGCTTTCTTGACCTGCTAAACCCACACGAAGTCTCCAAGAGAATAGAGGCACTTGCCCAGCTAAAGATGACTGAGGTATACGATTCAAATGGAGAAAAGCTGTTTTCCTTTCCTGTTTCGGAGGCTGTGGAGAGGATATCTCAGGATCCTAAGGGGAACACCGTCATAACGGGTGGCGTGATCTCCCAGAGGCTCATAGACGTATCCTATAACGCTGGGATAAAGAATATATATGGCCTCAAATTGGGTCATATCACCAAAAAGCCCGTTGATATAAACGTGATAGCATGGGAACGTTCTATGTAGATTTTTATAATGAATATCCTGATACTTCGTATATAAAAATACCAACAAACCCTCTGGACAGGGTTATTGGTCAGGATGATGCCGTCAAGATAGCCATGGTTGCAGCCAAACAGAAGAGACATCTGTTGCTTGTGGGCCCTCCAGGTGTCGGCAAGTCAATGATAGCTCAGGCGATGTCATTCTACATCGAGCGCCCGACGGAGGAGATAAGGGTCGTTCATAACCCACAGTATCCAGAAAGGCCATTCGTTGAGATAAAGACAAGGGAAGAGGTTATGGCTGAACGCGAGGAGGAAACATCCACCTCTGGTCTCATAATAGATCCAAAGGAGGCTCCGACAAGCGTCGCTGAACGCCTTGGATACAGATGCAGCAAGTGTGGCTTCTATTCCTCACCATCAGATGCCGTCTGCCCCAACTGCAATTCACCAAAGGTCCAGATGGGAACGCAGGGCCCATTCGGAGACGTTTTCAATGTCATAGGAGCAGCCTTTGGAGTCCAGAATAATCTGGATAAGGTCACATTGACTAGAAGGAATGGGGATCATGACGAGATCATTGTCTATGAAAGATATAATGACAAGATAAGAGTTCTGGATGAGAAAACGCTTGAAAGGAGGAGAAGGCTTGAGAAGAAGAGTCCAAGCAAGACCATCGTTCCAATAGACAGGAATCCGTTCGTTCTTGCGACCGGTGCAAGTGAAACGGAGCTTCTTGGTGATGTGAGGCATGATCCTTATGGAGGGCATCCACAGCTCGGAACACTCCCATACGAAAGGGTTATAGCTGGTGCGGTGCATGAGGCGCATCAGGGCGTTCTGTTCATAGATGAGATAACCCATCTTGGTAATCTCCAGAGGTATATACTCACGGCCATGCAGGAGAAATCATTCCCGATAACTGGCAGGAATCCTCAGAGTGCAGGTGCCAGCGTGCGCGTAGATAAGGTCCCAGCTGACTTCATACTGGTTGCTGCCTGCAATATAAACGATCTTCCATATATACTGAGCCCGTTGAGATCGAGGATAGTCGGTAACGGTTATGAGGTACTCATGAAGACAACGATGAAGGACACCGACGAGAACAGGATGAAGTACCTTCAGTTCATTTCGCAGGAGATAACGATGGACGGAAAGATACCGCATATGACAATGGAAGCGGCTGAATTGATAATAGAGGAAGGCAAGAAGAGAGCCAAGATGATCGACAAGAAGAACAACGAACTCACCCTCAGGCTTAGAGAGCTTGGAGGTCTCATAAGAGCTGCAGGAGATATAGCGGTTTTCAAAGGTAACAAGCTGATAGAAAAAGAGGATGTTGAGGAGGCAGTTAAACTTTATGTGCCTGTTGAGGAAAAGATAACCAAGGAATACGGTAGCATGGCAGCCGCGTATTCATCTGAGAATACGACCTCTCAGAAGGATTTCTACAACTACAACCTTGACGATCGATCATATGAGTGATCACTTTAAACTTGACGTTGCGAGTTTGTGTAGGCTTTGAAACTTTAACATTCGATAATCAGGCATTCGGATCTTCTTCAGCAGGAATATTTAATGAAAAATAATTGCAAGACTCATAAGAACGTGATCGCTGCGATCCGAATACTGATCTGTTTAAATCACGATAAAGTGCACATGCGGAATATATTCGTACATGCATAGGTTTTTCACTGAAGGTAAGATTAGATGATTAGGCTGAGAAGCAACTCACCGAAAGAATAGGTTAGATATCGAAACGATCGGAATAAAAATAAATATATACCGTTCCACAATTTTATCGAAAGGTGTCACCATTGCAAATTGAAAAGATCCGCGGATTCAGAGATTTCTACCCAGAAGACATGGAGATCGAGAAGTTCATATTCCAGAAGACAGAGGAGGCTGCAGAGGCATTTGGATTCAGCCGCATAGATTTTCCAAGCCTGGAATACCTTGATCTCTACAGAATAAAATCAGGAGACGAGCTTCTGCAGCAGACATATTCCTTCGTCGACAAGGGCGGCAGGGAGGTAACGCTCATACCTGAAGCCACGCCGTCAACAGTCAGGATGGTAACGGCCAGAAAGGATCTTCAGAGGCCTCTTCGCTGGTACAGTTTTCCAAAGGTTTGGAGATACGAAGAGCCGCAGGCTGGAAGATACAGGGAGCATTATCAGTTCAATGCTGACATATTTGGCAGCGACAGCCCTGAAGCCGATGCTGAGGTAATTGCCCTTGCCTCGTCAATACTGGATGGTCTGGGCCTTTCTGGCGTTTATGAGATGAGGATCAACAGCAGAAAGATCATGGAGGAGATCATCAGAAATATAACGGATGTCGAGCCGTTCTCTGTTTTTTCCATAATAGACAGATTCCATAAGATAAGCAGGGAAGAGTTCACGGAACAGCTCAAATCTGCAGGCATAGGTGAAGAAGGCGCATCCATGATAACGGATCTCTGCTCCGGCACCAGAAGCGTCGAAGAGATCGAGAGAATTACAGGAAAGGGAAGCGACGAGATCGGTAGGATATCGAAGGTTGTCGATCTGTTGAGATCCTACGGTGTGAATAGTGTACGCTACGATTTCTCCATAGTTAGAGGCCTGTCCTATTACACTGGGATCGTGTTTGAGGCCTACGACAGGTCAGGCCAGTTCCGTGCAATACTAGGTGGAGGCAGATACGACAGTCTGGCATCGCTTATGTCTGGGGATAACGTGCCGGCGGTTGGGTTCGGCATGGGTGATGCAGTGATAACACTGCTCATCAAGAGGGAAGGCATTCAGATACCAAGGAAGAAAAAATTGGTCTATATGTGCAGGGTCGGAGAGATCGATTCGGGACTCATGAACAGATATGCCAGAGAACTGAGAGAGGCTGGCATGAACGTGACCGTTGAGCTGATCAACAGAGGTCTCTCATCGCAGCTGAAGTATGCATCATCGTCCGGCGCAGACTATGCCATAATATTTGGGGAGCGCGATCTTGAAAAGGGCCAGGTAACGCTGAGAGATATGCACAGCGGGTCCCAGGAAAGCATGGATGTGGATTCGATTGTTCCCCATCTCGTCTCCCTTATGAAATGAAACTGCCATTCAATGAAAAAAATTTAAATATTTTCTAAGTCTGCGAGGCACATGGATCCCGTACTGGAATTGTTCAAGGAAAATCCAGATGTTTTTCTTACAGAGGAGCAGATTCTATCGGTAACAGGTCTAAAGGATCTGGATAAGAAGCTGCAGGAGCTGGTCAGAAGCGGCAAGCTTGTGAAGATAGAGACGAATAAAAAAAGTGGAAGAAAAATATATTACGGTCTCAAGCAGAACTAATACATGGATTCGACCATGGCTTTTTCGCTGTGCACTACGCTTTTTCCTGATTCGTCCATTATTATAAGCGTGAAAGATTCGAATTTTCCGTTTATTATGCCGTCTATGCGTCTTCTGAGCATCTCTATCTTCTCATTCCCCTGATCGTCCACAGCAAGCAGATCGAGCTTTTCTCCTATCCTGTACACTATGCCTTCTATGGTGGTGATCTCGCCGTTTGAATACTCTGCGGAATCTATCGATGCCTCCATCTCAGGTATATAGACATCCGCCTTCCTTGATCTGTACACTATTATGCGCAGATCCTCTGGGCTTTCAACCTTTATGGTGATCTTCTTGGGATCACGTTTCTCGTCTGAATAGACCTCTGTCTTTTTGTATCTGCATTCCTTGCAGAAGTACGTATATATCGAGATTTTACCTTCATAGGGGATCTCCGTATCGTAGGTTATGAGGTAAAGATTTGATCCGCATACCGGACATTCCATCTCAGTTTGTATCTCCCTTGGTACATCCATTTATTTGGCCTCCAACCAATCCTTCAGTGGTTCAGAGATGATCTTTTTAGTAAATTTAAGTTCATAAACATTTTTGCTCCCGGTGAGAAACATTGCAACCCTGAACTCTCTCTGTATAAGCTCTATGTTCTTCATGAGTTGATCTGGAGATGTATCTGCATCCTTCAGAAGAGTCCTTGCAAAGCCTCCGACAGTGGCACCCATCACAATGGCCTTGGCAAGGTCAAGACCATTCCTGAGACCGCCGCTGCCTATGACCGGCACAAGATCGCTGCAGTAATGCACGGATGCTGGTGATGGAATTCCCCAGTTCCAGAACGTTTCTCCAACTCGCATCTTTTCTAAGTTGTTCTCTTTCTTTGCGCGGTAATATTCAACTGCAGCAAACGTTGTTCCGCTCATTCCTGAAACCTCTATGGCCTTGACGCCTGCGTCGACCAGCCTTTCCGCCGTCTTCCGGCTGAATCCACTTCCGGTCTCCTTCGCTATTATGTTGAATGATCCGGAGAGCTCCCTTATCCGGTCTATGACGCCCTTTGAATTTCTATCTCCCTCAGGCTGCACCATTTCCTGCAGAAAGTTGAAGTGAACAGCAAGAAAATCAGCCTTTATCAGATCGTATATGTATGCTATGTCCTTGGCCGAAACTGCATCCTTATCCTGCCTGACAAGCTGCGGTGCTCCTATGTTAGCTATCTTCAGTGGTACGCGGCTTTCGTTTATGACAGAATACGTATCCTCGATGCTCCTGTCAACTATCGCGGCTCTCATGCTACCGACACCCATTCCTATGCCGAACCTTTCGGCGGCAATGGCCAGATTTCTGTTTATGTTCTTGGCTATTTCCGCACCACCAGTCATCGAGGATATTATCATGGGAAATTTCAGGTTCTTTCCCGCGAAGTTCACGGACGTGTCTATCTCATCATAGTTAACCTCTGGATCGGCCTCATGCATCAGGCTGATATCGTCCCAGAAATTATGAAATGAAGAAACATCCTCATTCTCAGCTATCCTGATATGCTCCTCCTTTCTCTTACCTATCATCTTATCACCGTTCCTATGAAAGATCCCTTTCCAATATCGTATATCCTTTCCGGATGCTTTCCATTCATCAGATAGACGCCTCCGCTGACATAACGCCTCATCCTCATCATGGAGTCAAACTTCTTTGCTATGCCGCCAGTCACATCATTCTGCACATGGCCGAAGCTGATACCGGTGCCTATTTCCCTCAAAAGCACAGCGTCCTTGTGTTTCTTCGGATCCTTGTCGTATATGCCATCAACATCCGTCAGAAAGACAGCGGCATCTGGCCTGAGCAATTCAGAGAGATCTGCCATTATGTCGTCTCCAGAATATATCCCATATGAATGTTCATCTTTTATATATACATCACCATATGAAACGGGAATAAAACCTTCATCTATGTACCTCAGCAGCGGCGAATAGTCAAAATGCCCATCGTAACGAAGCGAGCTTACGGGCACTGCTATGGGTTTCATACCGTTCTCTATCATGAGGCTGACGATCATAAGATCCAGTTCCTCCATATCTCTGTGTACTATGCTGTATCCTAGACTGGAAGTCTCGTTCTTTGGTCCAGGTAGTCCGTATTCCTTCGCCTTTATATGGCCAAAAGATCCGCCTCCGTGGACGACGCAGAGAAGATCGTCGACTTCAGCCAGCGTCCTTATGATCCTTTCCGCAGCCTCAACATTAGCCTTTCTGTAGACTGATTTATCCGTTATTACACTTCCACCAATCTTGAGGATCATCATCTGTTCAACCTTGCAAACTTTATGAAATCGTAATATCTGTTCCCAATCCTTATGGCATCCTCCTCACGCCCCTCTATACTGAAGCCATTGCGCATTAGCACGATCATTGAAGGATAGTTAAATTCAACAACGGAACTGTAAAGCCTGTGTATCTTCATATCTTTTGAGTAGTTAACCGTCAGGCGCAGGGCCTCGGTTGCTATGCCTCTTCCTCTGAATTTTTTTCCCAGCCAGTATCCAACGTGGGCATTTCTATCAGTATTGTTTATTTCGCTCAGTCCTATCACTCCAGCAGGCATGCCTTTGAATTTTATGAGAAAATCAACGCGGAAGACCTCTTTGCCAAAGGATCGCTGGGCTTCGATGAAGAACACAGCATCCTCACGCGTATACGGATAGGGAAACGAATGGCTTCCTATGTTTCTCACCAGTGTTCTATCGTTAGCAAGTTCAGCTATGGCATCGGCATATTGGATATCTATGGGTTCTTCAAGCTCCAAGTCCATCCTGCTAGATCTGATGTTCATCGTGTCACGAAAACACTCGCGTTTAAAAAGATTTATTAGTAGTTTGAGGGAAGCTTTAAGTTTCAACAGCTTCCATGATGAGATTAAAGGTTCCCTTAATTGAAATATTTGTAATCGATTATAAAGGTGGGGCATCAGGCGACTTGAACAGAAAGAATGTCGGTTTGGCAAACCTTTAATGATATGAAATGATAATGCAATATGTCAGGCCTGGCCCTTGAAATACTGAATGATGGCTACTTCTATCTAGACGCTGGAGCAATATTCGGCGTAGTACCAAAGGCCATATGGTCAAAGACGGTTAAGGATGATAACAATGCCATAAGGCTTGCCACAAATGTACTGTACGCCCATGGCGATGACATATCATTTCTGGTGGATAGCGGTATAGGAAGGAACTTCAGCGAAAAGTTTCAAAAGATATACAGGATAGAAAAGGTCAGCGACGTGCTGGATCACATAGAGAAGCACGGAGATCCAGACGCCATTACCATGATAATCAATTCGCACCTTCATTTTGATCACATTGGACACAACAACGATTTTAAAAACGCATACACATACGCTCAGGCTGCAGAGTTCAGAGAGATAAGATACAAAAATGTGATAACCAGATCAAATTACAGCCTCAGCTATTCAGATATAAAGAGAAAGATACCCATAAACGGATCAAGAAAGATAGGGAGATACATAACCGTCATAAAAACCGGCGGGCACACTCCCGGCCATCAGGTTATACTAGTTAATTCAGGCAGCACAAAGGTGATGTACCTTGGCGATCTGGTCCCCTCAACGTTCCATCTCAAACTGCCATACAGGACAGCTATAGATCTCGATCCGCTGAAGACTGTAGAGATGAAGAAGGTACTCATCAGGAAAGCTATAAGAGAAGGATATGTGTGCATATTCAATCATGATCCGGAGACGCCTGCAGCCCTGTTGCATGGGGATTTTGAGAACCCCTCGTTTGAAAGCGTTGAAATGTGAAATAACTGCTTGGGTTTATGGATGATTATAATTATCTCTATCATTTATTACCTCGGGTAATATTATTATATGCGTTCACAATATATCGCCATGGATATGATGCCCAACATTGAAGAACTGAGGAAGATGCGGAAAAACCTCGGAATAAGCCAGAAAGACCTGGCAAAAGTGACAGGCGTCAGTCAATCTTACATAGCCAGGCTGGAGAAGGGCACAATAAATCCCACATATTCAAAGATAAAGGCAATATATGAGTATCTAACAAAGTCAAGCGAAAAAGCAAACAACATGGTCATAACGTGCGATAGAATAATGACCAAAAACGTTACTGTGTGTAGATCGGACGATTCGATCCTCAATGCACTAAACATAATGAGAGACAAGGGATTCTCTCAGCTGCCTGTTGTGAACGACGAAAATAAGGTTATAGGAACGATCACGGAGAACAACATAAATGATATGCTGCTGAAGGGCATGAGCGTTGATTCGCTCAGAGGCTTGACCGTAAGAAGAGTTATGAGCGAGGTTCTGCCGCAGGTTGACAGGAACACACCGATCAACATAATATATCAGCTGCTCAAATATTCCAACGCCGTCCTTGTGATAGAGGCAGGGAATCTCGTCGGCATAATAACGAAGGCGGATATTCTCAAGACTGTGGCCGGCATGGCATGATCAAATGGTTCTCGATGAGTGGGCTTCTTTCAGACTGATAGATTCTAACAGCCAAAGTTTGCATCATTCTCGCCCATATACTGTGTAAATCAGGGAGGATCACCGATACCTCCTATAACTATGGGAAATTTATTAAATGCCTGCGGATTAGCCAGACGTTGAATGAGATCCTGTTTGTTATCCAGTCCATAATAATGTTCATTCCGGCACTGATCGCAAATTCAGGTGCTGTCATAACCGGCGGGCACTTCATAATAGATAGAGGGAAGAATTTTATTGACGGACGAAGGATACTTGGGAATGGCAAGACACTGAGCGGATTCGCAGGAGGAATAGCAATAGGCACAGTCACGGGTCTCATAATTTATGCAATATCCAGTTTTTCTGGATACGCACTTGGCTCGTACGGAACATTGTATGATGCAGTAATGATACCGTTTGTCATGGCCACGGGATCACTCACCGGAGATATAGCCGGTTCATTCGTGAAGAGGCGAATAGGAATAGACAGAGGTGGAAAAGGAGGCCTGCTCGATCAGTGGCCCTTTGCTCTTATGGCCTTTCTCTTCATGTACGTCTTTGAAAGGCAGTATTTCATTCAGCATTACGTGTATATACCTATGATCGTCATACTGATAATAGTCCCCCCGATTCACAGGGCAGTCAATATAATAGGATATAAAATGCATAAGAAGGATGTACCATGGTAACGAAGATGGTCATTGCAGTGAGAAGGGATCTTGATATGGGAAAGGGAAAAATTGCAGCTCAGGTAGCACATGCAGCAGTCAGCTGTGCATTGAGATCAATGAAATCGAACAGGGATATATTTGATGAATGGTATGCGGAGGGGCAGCGCAAGATTGTCGTAAAGGTAAATGGGCTTGACGAGATCTTCGAGATAAAGAGAATGGCAGATTCCATGGGCATAATAAATGAAATAGTCCAGGATAGAGGCTACACGCAGGTGGATCCTGGTACAATCACCTGTATAGGGCTTGGACCGGACGATGAAGAAAAACTGGATAGAATAACCGGAAAATACAAGTTGTTATGAGGTTTCAGGTTTATCATTGGCTAGGCCTATTTTTCTGCATGTATCATTGATGCTGAACTCCATACTTCCTTGAAAAGGTTCTGGAGCCTGATCCTCGCGATAGGATCGATCAGACGTCCTTCAATTGTCGGAGATATTGGATCAGACTTACTCTCTTCTGTTGAGCAGAGCCAAAAGCTGTGCCTTTCTCTGCATCAATACTTCATATTCATGTTTATCGAATCCCTGTTGAGGCCTGTTCTGATGTATCTGCTGAAGCCTTTCATTGATATAGGAAAGTTCAGCCTGAGCCTTTATGATAGCCTGCATATCTGCCATGATACCACAGGATGTCATCAGAAAAATCGATATATAGTTTTCCAACAGAACGAAACGAGATACCCAGTATATTGCTTTTGTAAATTTATATATACATATATGGAAAGGTTTTTATTCATATATATAATAAATATCCATGGAACATGTAACGAGAAAGGTTCAGGTCACTGGGGGTTCCACGTTTATAATATCACTCCCGCCCGAATGGGTTAAGCGCAACAATATAAACAAGGGAAGCGAAGTTTCTATAATCGATCAGGGAACAGAACTGTTGGTGGAACCCGCAAATAATGAGAAATCTGAGGTAACGAAGAAGATAACGCTGCCGACCTCATACACCGGTAAGCCACTGCAGAGGCTTCTGACATCTATGTACATCTCTGGATTCGACACTCTGCTTGTTGTATCCAAAGACAAGATGACGCCAGAGATGAGAGACGACATTAAGCGGTTTGCCAAGGTTGTCATGGGCATAGAGGTAATTGAAGAAACATCAAAAAGCATAGTTCTTCAGAACGTATTGAATGCAAACACTTTTTCTCTAGAGAAGGCAATAAGGAGAATGTCGCTCAATGTTTCCACCATGATAGAGGACACGATCAAGGCAATACATGATGAAGACGACGATCTGATTGAAAACATCGTGCTCAGGGATGATGAGGTGGACAGATACCAGTGGTATATATACCGTGAGGTTAAGATAAGATGCAGGGACGAACGCTCGAATATCTACATACTCGTCCTTTCCAGGATTCTTGAAAGGATAGCTGATCATGCTGTCAACATCTGCCAGGCCATAAAGCACAAAAAGGGCATAAAGGGAAGGGATAAGATGATCGACAATCTGACCTATTCAAACGACGTATACAAGAAGGCCATGGAAACATTCTATTCCAGGAATTTCAACGAAATAGACGGGATAATAAACAGAAAGGCCGAAATAACCCAGAGAAAATATGAGCTGCTGAGTGAATTGAGTTATGATTCGGTTCTGAGTTCGATAGCCGAGGAGATATCCAGGATAGGATTGTACGGAACGGATATAGCAGAGCTTGCCATGGATCTGATTCTGTCAGATAGGGAAGAATTCTCCATCTGACGATCCTGATGCATCGTCCTTATGGAAAGAAACATAATTCGTAAAAGCTCTAAAATATTGAAAGGCTAGGGATTTCCAGGATCAGTAAAAATTCTTATTTCGAGCAGGGAATACGCAGACTTCCATCGATAATAAAATTTTATATAAAGTACGTACGATCGATAAGAATGGGGCAGACGCCACCTGAAAACGCGCCTAAGGACATTATGATGCAGAGCATGTACGGAATATACCAATACAGACATAAGTCTCTTCGCTGAAATGACGATGCGAAGATTCAGCTGAGGAGTAGCCCATCGGGATACATGTGCTCAAATTTAAATATCACATTTGCGGTAATCCCCGCATCATGCCAGTAAATGCAAACATCAGAAAGTACAATTCTGTGTTCATACTGATAATCACGGCTCTTCTGGCCTATGGTCTGGGATACTTCGTTTCTTATTTTGAAAGTCTGTTTCTTCTCGTATTTCTGGTTCCAATCGTAATTCTGATTTTAATGCATTATCTTGGTCTCTATGGATTAAAAAAGAGGTTGATTTACGGTGTAGTCATAGTTTTCATAGCTGCATTGTTGATATCATCCGCGGAATCACAGGTTTACTACTCGACCGATCATCCAGTTTCCGCCTCATACGGAAGTATAACCGCTACTGCGAATGTCAGGCCATTTTCAGGTAACTTCCCTGCATACAACTTTTCCCTGGCTCTAGACAACTATAAGGATCTGAAAACGCTCAATTTCAGTCTGCACATAGCATCCTCAGCTTACAGCGCAAACATAACCACGCAGCTGAAGAACTACACCTCTGGAAATCAGATGATAGTTTACTATGTCGCGCCATCAGGTTCGCTGCCGCTTGGCATATACAACTATACATTCACGTTTGCAAACTACAGCCTAACGGCGCCAGGGCCAATAAATGCACCGCTGAATACCTGGCTTGCTGACAGCGTGTTATTTGCAACAATACTCTACTTCATCTACTATGAAATCATACTGCTGGCAGGCATATTCTTGATGAGATCGATAGAACATTCCAGATCTTATAGAAATAAAAAATAAGAAATATTAAATTTTATAAATAAACGATCATTTATGCCAAAGCCTTTGTCATGGATTTTTGGGAAGCTGTAGATCTCAATAGCTTCAGTGAAAGAATACACGGTCTTCCCCTGGAAAGATCCATAAATTATCATTCCGATTTCTTCTCTGTATCATCCGCAAAAAAGCAGGCGGCGTGGTGCTTGAGTAAGATTGATTAAATACGAATTACGCCTATGGATATCACGATACAGGGCTTGTGCGGAATATGTGCGTACAGGCAAATATTTCTTCGCTGAAATAACGGTGAGAATATTCAGCTGATAAGCAGTTCACCATGGTTGCCAATCGCAGATGTATCAATAATGTTAAACGAAAAGGTATAATCTGATCTAGCTATATCTGAATATGGTCAATATAAAAACAGATTCTTTTGACGTAAATGGAAGAAAGGTTTACTATTATCCGCTGAAGAAGATATTCGGTGAGAAGATCAGCAGCCTTCCAAGATCCTTAAGGGTAATTCTGGAATCGATGGTCAGAAATCTTGATGGAAGGGCGATCTCTGAGAGCGATATCAACGCCATACTAAACTGGAATCCTGAAAATGTGGCCGATACAGAGATAAGATTCAAGGTATCACGTGTTGTGATGCAGGACTTCACCGGCGTTCCGGCGGTGGTGGATCTTGCCTCAATGAGGGACACTGTGAAGAATCTCGGCAAGGATCCAGAACTGATAAATCCTCAGGTAAGGGTTGATCTCGTCATAGATCATTCGGTACAGGTTGATTATTACGGAGAGACCTTCGCACTGGAGAAGAATGAGGAGCTGGAATTTGAAAGGAATATGGAGAGGTACAGATTCCTCAAATGGGCTCAGAATGCTTTCAAGAACTTCAAGGTTATACCACCCGGTACCGGCATCATCCATCAGGTCAACCTTGAGTATCTGGCAGAGGTCGTATTCGAAAGCAAGAAGGACGGCAAGGACTATGCCTACTTTGACTCTCTCGTCGGAACAGATTCTCACACCACAATGATAAATGGAATAGGCGTACTTGGCTGGGGCGTGGGCGGCATAGAAGCGGAAGCCGCCCTACTTGGGCAACCCATCACCATATCGCTGCCTGAAGTTATAGGCGTCCGGATAAAGGGGAAGATGCAACCAGGCGTCACCGCAACTGATGTGGTACTAACGGTTACAGAGATGCTCAGGAAGGTCAACGTGGTAGACAAATTCGTCGAGTTTTTCGGTCCGTCGGTGAAATATCTATCTGTACCTGAGAGGGCCACAATATCAAACATGTGCCCGGAGTACGGGGCCACTTGTGCGCTGTTCCCCATAGACGAACAGACATTGCAGTATCTGGAAACTACAGGTAGATCAAAGGAACACATAGATCTGATAAGAAAATACCTTGAAGCCCAGGGGTTATTCGGAGAGGGCAGTGAACCAAAATACACGAGGGTCATAGATCTTGATCTCTCAACTGTGAAGCCAAGTGTGGCCGGTCCAAAGCTTCCCCAGCAGAGGCTTGATCTGGATCAGGTCTCACAGAGCTTTCTTTCGACGCTGGATCAAAACGGAAGCAACCGCCTTGTATCTCTGCGCAAAGTACCTCTAAAGATGAAGGGAAAGGATCTAGAGCTCTCCGATGGCGATATAGTTATAGCGGCTATAACAAGCTGCACAAACACGAGCAACCCGTACGTCATGATAGCCGCTGGGCTTCTTGCAAAGAAAGCGGTGGAAGCGGGCCTCTCTGTCAATCCTAAGGTGAAGACCAGCCTGGCGCCTGGATCTCGTGTTGTGACAGACTATCTAACCGAGTCGGGTCTCATCTCCTACCTTGAAAAACTCGGTTTCTATGTGGTCGGCTACGGATGCACGACTTGCATTGGAAACAGCGGCCCACTCGATCCAGATCTTGACAATGCCATAGTGAGCAACAATCTGAATGTCGTATCCGTTTTATCCGGAAACAGAAACTTTGAGGCAAGAATACACAAGGATGTGAAGGCCAACTATCTGATGTCACCGCCGCTTGTCGTTGCCTATGCTCTGGCGGGGAATATAACCGTTAATCTGAACAAGGATCCGATAGGTGTGGTGAATGGAAAGAAGATTTATCTCAAGGATATATGGCCAACAAACGATGAGATCAATGAAGCGGTCAATAAATATGTAAAGAAGGATATGTTCGAAAGAAGGTATGGAAACATCACGAATGAAAGATGGGAGAAGATAGACGCTCCATCATCCCCAACCTATGCATGGGATCCAAAGAGCACATACATAAGAAATCCACCATTCTTTGAGAATTTCAGGCTTGACCAGGAATTCAAGGATTTCAGGATAAAGGGCGCATATCCGCTTCTGGTACTCGGGGATTCCATAACAACCGATCACATATCGCCTGCTGGATCCATATCCAAAGACAGTCCGGCTGCGAAGTACCTCATGGAGAACGGAGTCAAACCGGAGGACTTCAATTCATATGGTTCAAGGCGCGGCAACCATGAGGTGATGATGCGCGGTACATTCGCAAATGTGAGGATAAAGAATCTTATGGTGAACAGAGAGGGCGGATACACCATATTCATACCAGAAAACAAGGAGATGTCAGTGTACGATGCCGCGATGAAGTACAAGGAAAGGGGCATTCCGGTTGTCGTAATTGCTGGAAAGGAATACGGAACTGGAAGTTCCAGAGACTGGGCTGCCAAGGGAACTTATCTGCTTGGTGTGAAGGCAGTGATCGCAAAGAGCTATGAGAGAATCCACCGCAGCAACCTTGTAGGTATGGGTGTCATACCCATAGAGTATGACGGTTTCAACCCGCAGGACATTGATTATACCAAGACGATAGACGTAGACATAGAGGACATAGAGCCAGGATCAAAGGCCAGAATGACATACACGGACAAGAATGGTGAGAGGCACACTATAGACGTGAGGCTGAGGGTAGACACACCCGCGGAAGCAGATTACATACGCAGCGGAGGAATACTGCAGTACTCTCTCAAGAAGATACTGGCCTCATGATCCCATACTTTTATTTATAAAATCAAAAATTCTTTCTGACCATAATTTATAATCGAAGCAGCGATTCACCTCCATGGACAGCAAGGAGATACCTTCGTACGAAGATATCCTTTCTGCAAAGACCTATCTTAAAGGCCTTATCAACAGAACACCGCTTATAAGGTCAACGACGCTGGGCAATGAGTATGGATCCGAACTGTATTTCAAACTGGAGAATTTCCAGAAGACGGGTTCATTCAAGTCGAGGGGTGCATTGTTCAGATTTTCGAAACTTAACGACGAGGATCGTAAGAGAGGCGTCATAACTGCAAGCGCCGGAAATCATGCGCAGGGAGTTGCATATGCGGCCAAGGTCAACGGCATAAATGCGAAGATAGTGATGCCGGAATACACGATACCGCAGAAGGTCAACGCGGTTGCTGATTACGGTGCTGAGGTTGTTCTGCATGGTCTGGATTACGATGAGGCGCACAGATACGCTGACCAGCTGGCCGTTCAGGAGAACCGCCTTTTCATCGAAGCATTCAACGATAGATGGGTTATATCAGGGCAGGGTACAATTGGCTTGGAGATCCTTGAGGATAAACCGGACATAGACACCATACTGGTGCCTGTGGGAGGTGGCGGCCTGATCTCTGGCATCGCCATAGCCGCAAAGCATCATAACCCAAACATCCGCATAATAGGTATAGAATCTGAACTCTCTGATTCTATGAAGGCCTCTCTGAAGGAGGGAAAGATCATAGCCCACACAAGCGGTGTGAGCATATGCGACGGTATATCTGTGAAATATCCTGGGGATCTGACCTATTCCATAGCGAGCAAATACGTTGACGACATAGTTACGGTCACAGAAGAGGGCGTATCCAAGGCCATTTACAAGCTATTTGAGAGGATGAAGATAGTCGCAGAACCGTCTGGAGCAGTCGGTCTTGCTGCAATAATGGAGGGCAGCATAGACGTGAAGGGAAGGAAGGTTGCCATCGTTGTATCAGGAGGGAACATAAATCCGCTGCTCATGTCCAAGATCATATACAAAGAGTTAGAGAACCTTGGCCAGCTTGTACGCATAGAATGCACAATACCAGATAGGCCAGGCAACCTTTACAGGATTGCCGAAGCTATAGCAAAGAACGGAGGCAACATCTACCATGCCGAGGTGGACAATCTGAGGAAGGAGACGCCGCCTGGATTCCAGAGCGTGATCTTCTCCGTCAACGTCAGGGGTCAGGACCATCTGAACAGGATACTTGGATCACTTCGCGAGATGGGATACATCTTCAGAATCACGTGATCATGATCCTTGAATTTAACGGTTTGAAGATAGAGAAATGCGATGGCGTGTATCCACCATCGGATGACACATTTCTTCTTATGGAAAACGCAACCTGTGCCGGCAGGTCAATAGAGATAGGCTGCGGTACGGGAATAGTATCCATATATTTTCTCAAAAAGGGCTGCGATATCCAGGCCGTGGACATAAACGAACACGCGGTGGAATGTGCCAGGAAAAATGCTAGAAGAAACGGGCTGAATCTAAATGTATATCGTTCGGATCTGTTTTCAAGCGTGATCGGATATTTCGATACGGTGCTTTTCAATGCTCCGTATCTTCCAGTTGAGGGAGAGGACATATCATGGAGCGGAGGCGAAGATATGGATATCGTAGCGAGGTTTCTCACTCAGGCTAGAGATCATCTCACGGATAAGGGTCAGATCTACCTTGTTTTAACGGATCTCACGGACAACGATCGCATATTCGGCGCACAAGGCTATGCCTATAAGATGGTAAAGGAGATGAAATTTGATTTCGAGTCCATACTGCTCTACAGGCTTGATCCAATCCGCATCTGATCTATTCTTTTTATGAACAGTTGCAGATGCATTAATTTCTTTCATTATCACTGGCATTTGCTTCAAATTTCAGATTCTCATAATTATGTGTCATATTTTGCCAAAGCAGCATTATAAAATCATGCCCATGATGATAAACTGATCCGCATAACACGCAGTTTCCCTTTAGAAAAATGTTATTTACCACCCAGATTATATTCATGAGATGTTTAAAATCTCAATAACATCTGTTCCAGCGAGAATAGACGAATCAGATCTTGACAGAAGCATAGCCTATTTTCTATCAGATATAGGCTACATACCAAGGATAAGCCCATCAACAGACATGAACTCAATAAAGAAC
The DNA here is from genome assembly GCF_003205235.1 of Thermoplasma sp. Kam2015. Lineage (NCBI taxonomy): Archaea > Methanobacteriati > Thermoplasmatota > Thermoplasmata > Thermoplasmatales > Thermoplasmataceae > Thermoplasma > Thermoplasma sp. Kam2015. The sequence continues at coordinate 41,882 of NZ_QJSM01000005.1, forward strand.
TCCGTTTACTTCAGGCTCTTCAAGGAGTGTTTCCTCATGCGAAGCGACAGGTACTGGACGCCCGAGGAACTCATGGCATACCTAAACACCAGCCGTTCCACCCTATACAGGCACCTCAACAAGCTGAAATATCTTGATATACTTGAAGAAATAAAGGATGGAAAGGTCAAGAAATACAGGCTCAGATCCGGAGATCTGGTGAAGGCCTGGTCATGGGTAGAAATAAACATAAAGATGGCGATTGAGAATTACAGAAACAATGTTGAGCACATAAACAGCCTCATAAGAAACGGAAAGATCTAAAGACAAATACGGCATTCAGCATAGGTTGACTAACTTCGATGTCCGTATGTGAATAATTTTTAACCATGGCGGTGATTATGCAGTGTGCCTCTTTACAGCGGAGATAAGCTCAATATAGGGAAATTTGTGATTGGCAACGCGATGCCGATTGTTGTGACATCGGTATTCTATGAGGACGTAGATACGTTCGTGGATAAGCTTCAGACGAAGATCCTCTCAGACAAGAACCTGTATGAGATACGCTTCGACATGTTCACTGAGAGAGAAATTTCAGATGAAGAGGAGCTGATATCCGCAATGAGGGAAATGGACATAGATTATATCTTCACATATCGCGGAAAGGATGCTTTGAAATATTATGAGACAGCAATAAAGAAGATGGCACCGGCCGTGGATCTTGATATGAGCCTGATCGACAAGCTGGAGCAGAGGTCGCGTGTGACAAAGATAATAGGTTCATATCACACATCAGATGCGGCTGCGATGATGTCTGCTTTGGATAGAATGATGAATTCAGATGTGGATATGGTCAAGGTGGCATGTTCATACTCAGATGATCAGGAGTTTCTCACTGATCTGAACCGCATCATTGATGTGAGGAAAGATAAGAAGAAACCAATGGCATTCATACCCATGGGAAGGACCTTCTGGCGGGCCATTGCCGGCTATTACGTGTCTGATATAGTGTATGCCATGGGAGACAGGCCCACCGCATACGGGCAGCCAAAAGCCGATTACTATTATGATGCATTCAAGATGCTTTTCCAATAGGAAATCGTTATGTGGTAGTGTTTTCAGATAATATTCCTGACGCATTTCGACCGATTTCGTAGCTATATGATAAGTATAAATTAGATTGGTGCTATTCAAGATGTATGGCATATATTCAGATAAAGGAAGATGGAACCCTTCAGGTTCCAGACAGAGTAACGATAGGATATATCGAAGGAGATGGAATTGGACCGGATATATCCAAGACCACAATAAATGTTCTTAACGCTGCCCTTGAGATTGCCTATGGGGGAAAGCGTTCAATTGAGTGGAAGAAGATACTTGCAGGAGACGAAGCCTACGACAAGACGGGCGAAAGGCTTCCGCAATCGTCTCTCGACGACCTCAAGAAATGTGTTGTATCTCTGAAGGGCCCGCTAACAACGCCGATAGGCGAGGGATTCAGGAGCCTAAACGTCACTCTCAGGCAGTATCTGGATCTCTACGCCAATATAAGGCCGGTGAGATACTTCCCGGGCGTTCCATCGCCCGTGGTGCACCCGGAATACATGAACATGGTTGTGTTCAGGGAAAACACTGAGGATCTGTACGCTGGAATAGAATGGAGATACGACTCGGATGGTGCAAAAAAGGTAAGGGAATTTCTGGCATCGACGTTCAACATCAACCTGACCAGCGATACTGGTATAGGTATAAAGCCCATTAGCAAGTTCAAATCAACAAGGCTGGTGAGAAAGGCTATACAGTACGCTATCGCGAACAAAAGGAAGAGCGTCACGCTTGTTCATAAAGGAAACATAATGAAGTACACCGAGGGCGCATTCAAGGAGTGGGGCTACGAGGTCGCAAAGACAGAATTCGGCAACTACACTGTTACTGAGGCCGAATATCTGCAGGATCCGGAGAAGTATTCCAATAAGATCGTCATAAAGGATCGTATAACGGATAATATGTTCCAGCAGGTTCTGACAAGGACCCAGGAGTATGACGTCATCGCCACTCCAAACCTGAACGGCGACTATCTGTCGGATGCGCTGGCTGCACAGGTTGGCGGTATCGGATTAGCCCCTGGTGCAAACATAGGCGATCACTATGCGATATTCGAGGCTGTTCATGGAACTGCGCCGAAGTATGCCGGCATGGACGTGGCAAACCCAACATCGCTCATACTCTCAGGAGAGATGATGTTGCAGCATCTTGGATGGAACGAAGCGGCAACCATACTGGATGAAGCGATCATGCAGACATACAAGGATCAGAAGCTGACGCAGGACATAGCAAGGCTTCTTAATGTAAAGGCACTCAAATGTTCTGAATTTGGAGAGGAGATAATCAACAGGATGAAAAAGCCGTAGGACTAATCCCTGTTGTTATTTTTATTTCTTACCCTGTTTATATCTTCTTTTTCCTCTTCGGTCAGCGTTACTTCCTCCTTTTCAGCGTCGCTTATGTATTCAGGCGGGATCTCCCTCGTGAGATAGATGTCATCGTTGGATCTGTATATGTCATGGCCATCCTCGATCATGGCCTTGGCATCGATCTTCAGAATGAACGGGTCATCTATGTGATAGAGTCCGGATACGTAGGATCTCCTGTACGTACCGGAAAGATGGATCCAGCTCTTGTCTGATGGATATATGCCGGCTTCCTTTACCAGAGGGGCTTCGGCAGCTGACGACTGGTAATAGAGCGTATCCGGAATATTATCTTCCGGCAGGTCGCTCAGATCAACGGGTATGGTGTGTCCATACACCGCCCTTATGAGTACACCTGAAACCTGATACCTCCCCTTTGGATCGGTTTCCGCAAGATCGACTATGTGATCGAAGGTTATCCATCGCATGCCCTTGAATTTCCTGAGCACGCTGACTATACTGGATATCCTTGCATAGCCATGGCTGTCCAGCCTTATGTGATATCTTTCCGGATCATGCCTGAGTATGGCGGCAAGAGTTCTGCTTACCTCATCCACCTCTCTCTCGTTCATCAGTATCTTTCCGGGTTTTCCGCAGACCGGACATTCCCTGCCTCGATACGGGCCGTGACATATTCTGAGTTCAGGCATACAGACCATTTATGTAATCGCTAACTACCTGATAAACAGATATGTCAGAGAACTTTCCAGATACCGTATCTGTCACATGTATCTCATCGGCATTCTCCAGGATCTTTGACTCGCTGCTGTTGACGAAGAGGCCGTGTATTGCGGATACATATATTCTGGATGCGCCCTTCTGCCTCAGGATGGATGATGATTTGGCGATCGTTCCGCCCGTGGATATTATATCGTCCAGGATCAGAACCTTTTTTCCCCTAATATCTATGTCTGGGGCCTTCATCTCAACAGTCCTGTCATCTATTCTCTTCTTCTCGATATAAAAATATTTCTTGCCAAGGGATTCAGCTACATGCTTCACTCTCTCCAGACCGCCGTCGTCTGGTGAGACTATATAATCTATGTCAACGTTCCTGTAAAAGTCTATGATGGATCTATCCGCATGCAGATTGGTAAATTTCACCTTGGAATAGCTCAGAGTCTGCTCGTCATGTATATCAACTGTGGCTATGCTTCTGCTGTACGTGGCAAATATCTCCGTGAGTATTTGGGAGGATATTGGTTCTCCGCGCTTGTATCTCTGGTGCTGCCTGGCATATCCGTAATAAGGCGCTATTATGTTCACGCTCTTGACAGCGTAATCTCTCACCGCAGAGAGGGTCAGGATCATCTCCATGATCTCCCCATCGGTATGCGTGTTGCCTATGATGAAGACATCTTCCCCGCTCATATCGGTATCATATCGCAGATAGAGTTCTCCATCTGGAAACCGCCTCTCATCAGGCATGACAAGTTCGCTGTGAAGCTGATCTGCAACCTTTTCTGCAAGACCCGCAGATGATCGTAGGCCGATTATTTTCATAACGCACAGGTATGTCTATTTCTATTAAAAATTTGAGGGCATTCCAAACAGTTCAACATCCAATGCAGCACAAACGCTTGTAATATCAAATCCAGCGTATGCATAGAGTTACGGAAGCAGTTTAGGATAGATCTAAGGTTCTGCTGAGGAAGATAAAAATAGATCCAAGCCTTAATTTTACCGATACAGATGCCCATAATCAGAAACACTGTTGGATCCGCATTATATGTTTATCTCAACAGGCCGGATAGAAAAAATGCCATAGACCTGGAGACGGTATATGATCTTGAAAAGATTCTGGATGACTCCGCCTCAGACGATAGCATTCGAGCTGTTGTATTATCTGGCGAGGGAAAGGATTTCTCTGCAGGTGCGGATATAAATATGCTTGCCTCTTTTGACAGTGCATCGGCCTACGAATTCAGAATGGCCATGAACAGAGTCTCAAGAAAGATCCGTGATCTTCCGAAGCCAGTCATTGCCGTACTGAAGGGCTATTCGCTGGGAGGTGGGCTTGAAATAGCCGAATCAGCAGACATAAGGATAGCTCTAAAGGATGCCGTCATAGGGCAGCCTGAGATATCCATAGGAATAAATGCCGGTGCTGGCGGGAACGTTATCCTGCCCAGGATAGTGGGTGCTGGTAGGGCGATGTACATGGCCATGACCGGTAGGAAGATGAGCGCAATGGAAGCCAAGGCCATGGGCCTTGTGGATGAAGTGGTAGAGGATGAGGATCAGGTCAGATCGATAGTGGACGATATAGCCGGGAAGCCGCAGGCCACACTTCAGTATATAAAGAAGCTTGTCAATGCCTCACTGGATCTTCCGATTGATCGTGCCATGGAGGAAGAGGCGTTATATTTCTCCATGCTATTTACGAAGAAAGAAATAACGGATCTTCTGTTAAAATGGAGGAAGAGATGATGATCCTTGGTGTGGATGGCGGCTCAACGAAGACGCTTGCGATTGTTTTTGATGAGAGAAGCGAGTCGATAGCTGGTGTGGGGATATCAGGGCCTTCCAACTTCACGAATGCTCCGAGGGAAACTGCAACTGCAAATATATCAGATGCAGTCAAGAAAGCATGCTCCGAAGCCGGTGTGGACATGAGGAGCATCGATACGAAGGTCTTTGGCCTGGCAGGTATCGGAGACAGCAAAGAAGCCACCGAACTCGGTAAGGACATCGTAAGATCCATCGTCGGAAAAGCTGATGTAGTATCGGATGGCCTCGGAGCCTATAAATTCGCCAATCTGAATGAAGACGGAGTTGTGTTTGCACCCGGAACGGGCAGCGTCGGATTTCTTAAGAAGGGAGGCGAACCAAAGCGCTTCGGCGGATGGGGATGGGTAATAGGCGATGAGGGATCTGCAAGCTGGATGGCCAAGCAGGCGATACTGCTTGCCGAACGCGAATATGATGGGATATCCGAAACTGGATTCAGGGACATAGTCATGAGCTACTTCGGCATGGATCTATATGAGGTGGTATATGCAATCTCCAAGGAGAGGATAGCCAAACGCGTTGTTGCTGCTCTGGCACCTCACATATCCGCTATGGCCAGATCCGGAAATAAATATGCCAATTCCATATTTGAAGAGAGCTCATCCTATATCTCTGAGGTGATGAACTCAAAATCTAAGGCGCTTGGCGGTTCAGGCAGATACTCGGTTCTGGGTGGGACTATGCTGGCAGGAGACTTTTATCAGCATATGATCAGATCCAAGACTTCCGTGCCGGTGAACATTTACTATGGATATCAGGTGGCCATAGGCGATGTGCTGATGGGTCTTGAGAAGAAGGGTGAGATTGATCTTTCAATCAGGGATAAGATCATCCGGCAGTTGAATGCCAGCCTCAAAAATAAACCTGAGGATATAAAAGAATTCCTCTTCATGGAAAATGTGCCTGAATCTTAGGATAACCTCCTCTTCTCCATCTCAAATTCCCTCATCAAATCCTCAGGTATTCCCCCTATGTGACTGAAATATTCACCAATGTTTCTCATCTCCTCTCTCCATCCCTCTCTGTCTATCCTGAACAGTTCCTCGAGATCATGCGTTGAGAGGTTAAGCCCCTCCAGGTTGATCTTCTCCGGTATGTATCCTATGGGCGTCTCAACGGCATTATCGTTGTGATCCAGGCGGTATATGATCCACTCTATGACCCTGAAATTCTCAGAGAAACCTGGCCATATGAAGGAACCATCAGCCCTTCTCCTGAACCAGTTGACGTAGAATATCTTAGGCTTGTACCTAAGCTTCTGCCCCACCTCTATCCAGTGCTTAAAGTAATCAGCTATGTTGTATCCGCAGAAAGGCCTCATGGCCATAGGATCTCTCCTTAACTCGCCGACTTTACCTTCGGATGCAGCAGTTTTCTCAACACCCATTGTGGCGCCCATGAACACGCCGTGATTCCAGTTGAACGCCTCGTACACGAGCGGAATAAGGGACGCGCGCCTTCCACCGAACAGTATGGCAGAAACTGGAACGCCATCCGGATCGTTTATCTTTTCCGACAGGAATGGATAATTTGCCAGAGGTGAGGTGAATCTGGAGTTTGGATGCGCTATTGGTTCTCCATTTGGCTTTCTGAGGATGCCTTTCCAGTCGTACAATTGGTCATCGACGGGATCGAGCCCTTCCCACCACGGTTCGCCGGTCTTTGTCAGGCCTGTGTTTGTGAATATGGTGTCCTTAGTCAGCGTTAGCATTGCATTCCTGTTTGTCCTGTGGTTAGTCCCAGGCACAACTGCAAAGAATCCGTTCTCAGGATTGGTCGCATGCAGTTTGCCATTCTCTATCTTCATCCAGGATATGTCATCGCTGAGGAGCCTTGTCTTCCAGCCAGCATCTGCATAATGCTTTGGCGGATTTATCATGGAAAGGTTTGTCTTTCCGCTTGCACTGGGAAATGCCCCAGTTATGTAGATCTTTCTGCCACGCGGATCCTCCACCTCAAGCAACAGCATGTGCTCTGCCAACCAACCCTCAGATCTGGCCTTCACTGAGGCTATCCTCAGTGCATGGCATTTTTTGCTTAGCAGAGCATTTCCGCCATAGTTTGTGTTGACACTGAGTATATCCGCATCAACACCTTCAGGCTTGTCCCAGGGAAGATGTATTATGTACTTGCTGTTCGGATCGAGGGTTCCGGTTGCATGTACTCCTTTTACAAATCGATCAGGGATTTTCTGCATGATCTGTTTTCCCATCCTGGTTATGTAGTGCAGATTGAGGACGACATATTTGCTGTCCGTGATCTCTACGCCATAGTCCGTGAACCTTGAATCTAGTGGACCAAGTGCATATGGTATTACGTACATCGTCTTTCCACGATAGGCATTCCTGAAAAACCTGTTCCACACATCTCTTGCCTGTTCCAGCGACATATAATTGTTGAGATTTCCGACCATCTTGCTATCCGGAGCGGCAATGAAGGTACGTTCCTCGCTTCTGGCTACATCTGTCCTATCACTTCTGTAAATGAATGAATTGGGATAGTGATCCTTGTTCAGCTCTATGAATTCTCCAGATCTAACCATTTCGCCCGCTATCTGGGCAAATTCTTCTCTTGACCCATCACAGACCAAAACATTCTCAGGATCCGTGAACTTTTTGATAGATTCTATCCATCTCAATGCATTTTTGTTAAGTTCTGTTTCATTCAGCGCGAGCATAATGATTCTACGAAAAAATGGTATATATAAATATCTGAGGTGGTGTTTATAGGTTGCATGTAAAATAATCCCTGATTTTTCTAGGCAGGCAACAGATTTATTGTATGATCCGTTTAAATTATTAAATATAACGAATAAAAATATATGAATATAAAAAACTATAATTTAAAGAAACAAACGCAAATTTTATATGAAGTTCATTATGCGGGTGAAAGTTCAAATTCTATGCGTTTGTTTTTCCTTCCCTTATTCTCTATCTTTCTCAGGATTATGCGACCAACCTCCTTTGTATTTGCAACATGCGTTCCGCCGTCTGATTGTTCGTCAAGGCCTTCAATGACTATTATCCTCACAACTGGCAATGATTCTATCAGTTTTCTTCCAGGCTCTGTTCTTGCCAGATTTGGCCTTTTCAACGCTTCCTCCCTGCTTATGTTCTCCGCGTAGACACGATGGCCTTCGGCTATGAACTCATTGGCCTCTTCTATGATCTGATCGACGAATTCCTTGGTGAAGTTCTCTATATTCATGTCTATTCGGGATCTGTCTTCATATATCTGGCCGCCTGTGAGCAGGGCTTCGGAGTTGTGCTTTGCAGAAACTATGCCATCCAGTATGTGTATGGCCGTGTGGTATCTCATATGCGCATATCTTCTCTGCCAGTCTATGATACCATGTATACTATCGCCGGGTTGCAATCCGTCAGCGTTTTCCAGAATATGGATCACATCATCTCCCTGCTTCTGCACATCGATCACTCTGTATCTTGCATCTCCCTTTAGGATAACGCCAACGTCATTGGGCTGACCCCCTCCTGTTGGATAAAATGCTGTGCGGTTCAAAATCAGCCTGTTAGAATCCACAGAAACTATTTCCGCATCGAATTCCTTCAGGTACATGTTGTCATAATAGATCTTTTCGGTCACGGTGTAGAGTATCCATTCATACTTTAAACAGTTTAGTATTTCACGATAAACAGATCTGTGTAGTAAGATTTAAATATAATAAAAAAATGCCTATCCATGGCAAATCTGATAAGAAAAGAAGACAGAGAATACCTAAAGGGAGAGTTTGACAAGTATCTGAAAAATGATGTTGATCTTGTGGTTTTCACTTCAAATGATGAGAACTGCAGGTATTGCAAGGAGACCGTACAGCTCGCCACTGAAGTTTCTGAGATCAATCCAAAGATTCACCTGAAGGTTTACAACTTCGATGAAGATAAGGAAATGGTGAAAAAATACGGTGTGGAGAAATATCCAGCCACCATAGTTTCCAAGGCGGGTGTCGAGGACGGAAGAATAGTGTATTATGGTCTTCCATCTGGTTATGAATTTGGTTCACTCATAGAGGATCTGAAGAACGTATCCATAGGAGAGGCAGATGTCTCATCCAAGGCAGCCGAGCTCATATCAAAGATAGACAAGCCAATAACGATAAAGGTATACGTTACGCCTACATGTCCGTATTGCCCAAGAGCGGTTGGAACGGCGCATAAATTCGCGCTCCTGAATCCCAACATAAAGGGCGAAATGATCGAGGCTCTGGAATTCGAGAATGAAGCTGAAGAGGTTGGGGTTTCTAGCGTTCCTCACATAGTTATAAACAATGATGTGACCTTCATTGGGGCCTATCCAGACGACCAGTTCGCCGAATACGTCATGGAAGCCTACGATCATCAGTAAATTAAATATTTACTATTTTTTGTAATATTTTATTTTGGTTCTTCATTCTATTATATAAATATTTCTCAGAAATTCCGTATTTTCTTTGTCTTGGATTTATATCTGGTTATTTTATCATAGATACAATAATGTATTTTTAATGCATATATTTCATTGAGCAAAAAGTTAAATAATCTATTTTTGATTATACACTATGGACAGTAGTAATGATGGTAACAATAACAAGGGTACTAACTATCAGCCCCCTTCAGGCGGTGGTTATAGGCCACCTTCAGCTGGTAAGAAGAACCGAAAGCTTGTGTGGGCTGTGGTTGCTGTCGTTATAATAGTTGTAGTTGCAACAGTAAGTGTTGAGGCCTATTATTCGAACAAGGCAGCACACACAATAACAATATGGAGCTCTCAGAGCGCCGGTGGAGAAACGCAGGTCTTCGATCAAGCGGTTAAGGCATTCGAGGCAAAATATCCAAATATAACGCTATCAATTGATACTGCCGTGAATGTTGGGTCAGCCTCCACGTATCTGACAGCCGCCCATGCTGGCAAAGCACCAAATGTATATAGAGATACAAGCGACGATGCAGCTGTTCTATGGGCCTCTGGATCGCTCATCAACATGAGTGATGAATTCAACAGTTCATATTTTGCTCAATTTGAGCCAGCCGCTCTCAATGACTGGACATATCACGGTAGCATATATGGAATACCCATAAACATAAATGGAAATGCACTGTACTACAACAAAATGTACGTCAAGACGCCTCCAAAAACAATCTACCAGCTAATCCAGGAAGCAAAGAATGTGACTGGAAAGACGAGTCCAAATGGTAAAACTGTATATGGATTCCCATACGGGCTTGGACTCTGGTATGGATATAACGCCGCGGCCTGGTTCCCTGCATTCAACGCGACAATATTTAATGCCTCTATGTATCCGCAGCTTAACTCGGTAAATTCCACAAAGACAATAGGCTTCCTTTACAACCTTACATATGTATATAAGGTTAGCCCTACCGGTCTCAGCACGACGAATGATGTAATATCGATGTTTGAGGATAATGAGTCCGCATTCATAGAGGAAGGGCCTTGGATGCAGGCCACCTTCGAAAGCTATCTTGGTAACAATCTCGGTGTGGCACCATTGCCTTACAACAATGTGACGGGCAGCTGGGTTGAGCCTATCTGGGGTTCAATAGGATATGTTGTATCCAACAGCAAAGCCAGTGGAGCAAATCCGACACAGATATGGGCATCAATACAGTTTGTTAAGATGATGACGAACATAACAAACCAGGAACTGTTGTTCAAAGAAGCAGGCGATTTCCCATCTGCAATAGCAGCCAATAGCTGGGCAGTTGCTCATAACTCCACAGATCCGTTCGCAAAGTACTGGTTTGAACAGGAAGAACATACGCAGATCCAGCCTAATTATCTCGCTTTCAATGCATACTGGACTCCATTCAATACGCAGATGTATGCACTGTATGTCGGTGGCCATGGTAACATAACACAAGCTGCAAATGCGCTGGAGCAACAGATAATCTCGACGATGAAGTCCGCAGGATATCCACCATTCATTTCGGCAACGACCATCTCTTTACTGCAGACATCATCCGTCAGTGAAAACATATTTTTCTTTGCAGAGAGCTATGGTAATGTGATAAGATTATAAATAAAATAAGGCTATAGAAATGAAAAGCATGAAAACATTGAATTTTTCAAATTTTTTCAATAAATCCTATGACTGGAAGAGTATAATATACGTGATACCAGTAATAGCCGTTCTTGTCTTTCTGGATTTTTATCCTATAGGCGTTGGCGTCTATTTTTCATTCACAAATCTCAACGTGATACATTTCTATAACTATAGTTTTATAGGATTTGCAAATTATATTGCAATACTTACATCAAGCGCCTTTCCTCAGATAATACTGCATACAATTATCTGGAGCGTTGGAAGTACCGTGTTGATGGTACCTATGGGATTCGCGCTTGCACTGATCATAAATCAGAAAGGCCTGATAGGCAAGCGATTTTATAGAACTTTGATACTCTTTCCATGGGCGTATCCAGCATTCATAACATTGCTGATATGGAAGAACATGCTCAGCTATCATTTCGGGATAATAAACGAAGTTCTTAATGCCTTGGGATTGAAGGGGCTTTTCTGGCTTGGAAGTCCATCTCTAGCCATGCTCTCTTTGATCCTTGTTAATCTATGGTTATCATTTCCGTATTATACCTACGTATTTACGGCCTCCATACAGAGCATACCATCTGAATTATACGATGCAGCGGAGATGGATGGATACGGTACCCTGCGAACTCTGAGAAGAATAACGCTACCGATGCTCAGCAGGCAGTTTGCCTTCATAACAATATTTGGTTTCATATTCACATGGAATAATTTCTATCCAGTTTTTCTACTGACAGGTGGCGGACCTCTTATATCGACCCAGATACTTATAACCTATTCATATTATGAAGCATTCACATACCTTGCCTATGGTGTTGGAATAGCTTATGCAATAATATCAATATTGATACTGCTGGTGCTTGTAGTTCTTGCTAACAAATATACCAAGATGATGCAGGTTCTATATTAGGTGATCTGATGGAAGAGTCAAACGAAAATAAGGAAATAAGGCGTCCAAGATATGCAGAGGCTTATTATAAGAAGAATACGTATTATAAACGCATATCCATAATCAAGAAGATACTTTCTCACATAATACTGATAATAGTGGGAGTATATTCTATTTTCCCAATCTATTACGTGATACTTACATCGTTAAGTTCGGTGAACAGTATCGCCGAGACCAGCTTATCTGATCTCCTCCCAAAGTTCTTCTCACTTTCAAACTATTATCTGATATTATTCAAATATCCCTTTCTAACGTGGCTTGGAAACACGCTAATATTCTGCACGGCATCTACAGCTATAGGGATAGCGTTCGCCATCATAGCTGGGATAGGTATGTCTAGATTTAATATACCTGGAAAAAAGGCAATACTGTATATGATGCTGATACTCACTATGTTTCCTTTTGTTGTTATGGTTATTCCACTCTACTTTATGTTCGCAACGTTACATCTTATCGATACCTATCAGGGCCTGATCTTGGCATATACAGGTGGTGCGCTCGTTTATTCATCATGGCTCATAATGAACTACGTCAACTCGCTTCCCAGGGATTATGAGGAAGCTGCACAATTGGATGGTCTGACTCAGTCTCAAGCTTTGTTCAGGATCCTTGTTCCGATGTCAAGACCGGTGATAATATTTGCAACGCTTGTTGCATTTATGGGCCCATATACAGACTATGCACTTGCAGGTCAATTCATCACAACTCCAAGCATGTACACCCTAGCTATAGGTCTCTATTACACATCCACAGGCACTGTGGTGATGAATTACAATGTCTATGCTGCATTCTCGGTGTTGATGGGCTTACCATTGTTCATACTGTTCTTCGTGTTTCAAAAGTATCTGGTGACAGGATTTAGCCTCGCTACGTATAAATAATCGCATATGGAATAAAAGCTGAAAATATTTAGATATTTTTCAATAGAATATTTTTATTCTTTTGTTATAGGCATATAGTAAAAAATATTTATAGAGAGAAGAGTTTATTATACCATGCGAAGTAGTAATAATATCATAATAGTTCTATCATTGACCGTACTTTTTCTGATGTCGGTAATTTCAATTCCCATATCTGCGGCTTCACCCATGGCGAATAGCGCAATTCATGTAAATGAGGGAAACATAACTTTCACTGGAAATACTCAGGCAGACTTTGCAGGGCATATTGTGTATAGAAATTACATGGCGTCTCCTTGGGGAAAAAATAATAATATCTCCTCGTTTTACGTTTCTTTCAATGCAACATATCTATTCTTAGGCGTTAGCGAAAACATAAGTGATAACGCACTTTATATCTTCATGAGCAATAATACTGGATCTGATTATGGTACCTATGAAATATCGAATCTAAATGTCTGGGCCAGAGATATAAAATTCACTGAACCTCTAAATTATTTTTCCAGCGTTTGGTTTGGTGGTGAAAATACGGGAATAACAGGCTACGGTACATTCTTGATCAACACCTCAATAACTAGTAATACGCCAAACGCTAGGATGATACCGAGTATATTTAAATTTGATTCATCTACCAATAGTACTGAAATAGCCATTCCATGGACTTCAATGTTTCCAAGCGGATATTCTGGTACGCTAGTTATGAATCTTTCCCTCTTCGTCGTTGGAGGAAGCGGTTCATGGGTCGGAACAGGCATACCGTATTATCAGGAGGGATCGTACAACGACGGCACCTACCAGAGTTTATTTACGGTCAATAATACGCTTGCTCTGAACTTTGGATATGTCAATATACCGTCTTCAAGACCAAAGCCTATAAATCTGGCCATAATTTATAACGATCATCAGCCACTTTACAAAATTGTAGGATCCAACAATTACATACTCCCGTGGACAGAAGCCCATGCAACCGCCGAATACATAGAGCAGGCGCTTATAGCACATATGTTTCCGCAGATAAATGTGACATACGAAATGTCTGGATCTCTCCTCTACCAGCTCGTTAATATATCTACGGATCCATACTACAACAATACATTCATTCGATATGCCTTCATACCATACAGCACACTTAATACAACGGAGAATCAAAGTCTACTTGCGAATATAACCGCGGATTACTTCAGTATACCGGAATATGTATTTGAATTGAATGAACCAGCATCCAATGAATACAGAAATTTACATGACATATGGATGTCTGGAGGAAAGTTGAGTTCGTCTCAATTTGAAGATCTGAAAGTTCTGTGGTTCCTCTATGACATCAGTACGCCTCTTATTGAGGGGCAGCTTGGATCCAACTGGATAAACAGTACTATATGGGCTATGCATAATCAGACTTCTTTCAACCAGAAGGATCTTTTAGAAATACTGCATTATTCAAAATGGCTCACAGGTCAGGTCATACCTGCATTCAGAAATGACATGCAGGGAAATCAGAATGGAAGCAATAATGTTGAGCTGTTTACAAGTCCGTTTTATCATCCGTTAACTCCTCTGCTGCTGGCAAACAATATATCAGGTCCAGAAGGCTCCATCGAGAAGGCATCATACTACAGCGATGTGCTGGCTCAGATGAACATAAGCCGTGGTCAGTTTCATTCTCTCTTTGGTCAGTGGCCTTCCGGTATGTACGCTCCAGAGTTCACGGTATCGTATCGTATGATGCAGGCAATAGATGAGTCTGGCGCAATATGGAGCAATACAGCGGAAGCCACTTTAATGGCCTCTGGAATTGATGCCTCTGGTTATGACTTTGGAAACGGTGGAAACATTTCCCAGATGCTAAATCTTTATACACCATACGTGGCTATTGGCCCAGACAACACCTCTGTCTATATGTTCTTCAGGGACGGTTACATATCAAATAACTGGGCTTTCAACTATGGAAACCTTCCAACATGGGTTGCAGTTGATAACATAATAAATTATCTGAAGGGCGTATACAGCGCGATACCGGCTCAAGATCATGCCAGAACGCTGGTAACAATAGGCATAGATGGAGAAAACTGGATGTTTATGTCGCCGTTCGCCGAGGATGGCGTACCATTCTTGGAGGATCTTTACAAGGCACTGGATCAGAACTCTAGTTATATTCATACGGTGACTCCAGATCAGTTCATTCAGCAGGCCAGATCTGATGGATTATCATTCCCAGTTCTAACACATATAGCAACCGCCGGCTGGAACAGCGGAAACGGTAAGGCTGCGCCGTATCAAAACAACATATATTTAACTCAGTGGTCTGGAGATTCTGTACAGGACTTTTACTGGGAGGCTCTAAATTCAGTCAGGAATAAGGTGGTAGAGTACCAAAAATCCCATAACCTCACGCAAATAGAGAATTATTCGGCGTTTGAGAGTAATTTGACAGCCAGAGGTCCTGAAGGAAATCTTACAAGAGCCTGGAATGCTGTATACGCTGCAGAAGGCAGTGACTGGTTCTTCCAGATGGCTCCGTGGACAATAAGCAGCTCCAATACGCTCCCATTTGATTACATATTCAAGGGCGATCTGATATATGCACTGAAGCAAATCGGATCGCGTGTACCGAATTATCTGACGCTTGGCTACAGCAAACCTCTGACTCCATATTCGCTTGGGGATTACACTCAACAGCATACTCCATCCCTAAATGGATATGCAGGTGAAACCATAAGCACACCATATGGAATTGCGTCATCTCCAGTGATAGAAGATCAGTGGAATGACAGTATCAGGTATGTAAATTCAAATTCCACCTATGGATCCATTTCTCAGGTGGACATAGAATACAATTCAACAACTATATTCGTTCAGATATACGTCAATGGAGATGCTTGGCTATACGGTATTGATCCACTTGATGAGATTGGAGTGTACATGTCCCTTCCAGATCCATCGATGGGAAGCAATATAAGCAACGATGTACAGAGTGCATCATTCTATACCGTTGGAGGCATGCAGAAACTAGATTTCGCTGCCACATATGCTGCAGTCATAAACACATCCTCGTTCGACGATGGCGCAGGATACTACAATGCATATACCTCTACAGGTCTCGATCATTGGTCGTCATATCCACACAGTGGGAGCATGGTGGCCTTTGCGCGTTCGGTAATACAGTTCGCTATACCCATGTCATTTCCAGGGTACGTTCCTGGAAATTCCTTCGAAATGGGTGTCTTTGCGCATAATGGAATGTCACAGAAAACTTACTTTATGTCTCCATTTTTCATTCATATACCAATTTCCATCGCCTCCTATGTCCTGATATCTTCAATACACAACACCGTTCCACCTGTTGGCGATGGGAATTACACATATCCGGATCAGCCTACGCAGATCCCGCCGGGATCTTTAGATCTTGAATACATTAACGTATCCGAGAATCAGTTTGACGTCCAGTGGGCATTTAAATATGCACAGCTCTGGAACATATGGAATGGGCCGCTTGGGTTTTCGAACCAGATAATTAACATATTCATATCAAACGGAAGCAGAAATGGACGTACTTATCTTGGAAACGGCCCGAATGCAGACTCAACTGTCCCATGGCAGACCCTGATATACATATCTGGATGGGCAACCTACATTCAGACGTTGTCTGGGACAACATCATCTGGAATAATCGTGACTTCTAACTTGAGCCGCGGGGATATATATGTCACAATACCAATAGGGGATATAGGGCGTGACCTTATGTCTTACAGGTACATAATAGTGGCCGGATCATATGACGGTTATGGTTTGGATGGATGGAGGATCGTAGATCAGTCAAATACCACCAACGGCGGCTGGCAGGGAGGCGGAGGAGATCCACCGTGGAGTTCAAATATATACACATACATCGCCCCTGCGACTGTGCATGAAGGTAAATTGACCCAACAAGAGGCCTTGGCAAACTTTTCAATAAACCATCCTGCACAGCTGATGCCGATAGAGCTCCCAGGAATAAATGAAACTGTAAGATCGTCTCTTGAAAAGATAAACAGCACGGTATACGATTTTCCTACGGTTGTAAGATCAGGGAATGCATATTATATGTACTTCATATCGAATAGAAGTGGCATCAACATGGTTTATGCTTCTTCAACACACAACTTTATATCATGGAGCACCCCTGTTCGAATTCCAGGTACAGCCTGGGCAAGCGACTTAAGCGTCTCCGCATCTAATGGGCTGGTTTATCTGGCGTATGTGAAGAATTCAAGCATCATCCTTGATGAAGGTTGGGGAACATTCTTCTGGACGATAGGCGCATTTCATTCAAACGCTGTGCATATAAGTTTGTATTCCACCACTCATGGGCTATTTTTGCTCGAAACCTTCAGGAGTGGTGATCGGTACACATACTCTCTGATCCACATTGTGAACGGAAACATCGTGAAAGAACGTCATTTTGATTTTGCCGGGCAATCATATGGTTCCATATCTGGATTCTGGAATAAGCTCGTCATTTCATACTATGATCATAATGATGGAAACTACACTATACATCTTATTCTATTTACAGAAAATCTCAATGGCATTTCTTCTTATACATACAATACCGATGCAACGCTTAAGGGGATCGTATCAATTGCAATAGCTCGTGGAAATATAATCTATCTATCCTACGTCTCTTTCGAAAGAGGCATCTATACGCTTGAGATCTCTACATTTCTTCTGAATCGGAACCTGATACCGATTTCAACATTCAATATTACGTCCTCCACATTTGATATATCAAATCCTTCCATTACGATTGGTTGGATGGGAAACATCATTCTAGCTTGGCATCAGATATATGAACTAAATAACACTGTTTTCGCCCTACGACTTCTTCCTATTATACCAGTATTCCTAGAGACGCAGTTTCCATTTTCCAGTCATGTCTTAAAGTTTGAAGCATTAGAAATGTCCCTCCATGCTTTCTTTAAAATAAATTATTCAAATTTAATCATATTAAAAAATTAGTATTTTATATATAGTGATTTTGCAGCAATATCAAGCTTGAGCAACATTTATCCTCTTTCCATTCCATAGAAGTTTCCCTGAATCTTTATCGAAGATCAGTATTCTGTTGTTCAATGGTATCAGCTTAACCATTTCACCTATCCTGCGTTCCTGTAGAGATGAGGTGGCCCTTACTATTCTTGTATTTGAATTTCTTAGGATATAGTATTCAAGGCGCCTTCTGCCTAGTGGCTGTATGGCTTCAAGTTCGGCAGTGAACCCTTCATTTCCTTCTCCAATATCCTCCGGTCTTATACCAACTATGACATCCACAACGTTTTCTGGGAAATCCTGCCCCACATCCAGCTGAAACTCATTGATCTTGAGTATCTTATCCTGGTTTTCATGGGTGATCACACCATCTATGAAATTGATAGGAGGATCACCAACAAAGCCAGCTATGAACGTATTGGCTGGAGAATCATAAACATCCATTGGGCTACCAACCTGTATGAGATGTCCTCTGTTAATAACGGCTACTCTGTCGGCAAGAGTCATTGCCTCTATCTGGTCATGCGTCACATAGATGGTTGTTATGCCTAGCTGTTC
The DNA here is from genome assembly GCF_003205235.1 of Thermoplasma sp. Kam2015. Classification (NCBI taxonomy): domain Archaea; kingdom Methanobacteriati; phylum Thermoplasmatota; class Thermoplasmata; order Thermoplasmatales; family Thermoplasmataceae; genus Thermoplasma; species Thermoplasma sp. Kam2015. Next base: position 60,332 of record NZ_QJSM01000005.1, read on the forward strand.
ATGAAGTTTCTTCAGTTCTACCCTCATCGTACCGCGTAACTTGGCATCAAGGTTAGACAGCGGTTCGTCCATGAGAAATACGGCTGGTCTTCTGATTATCGCCCTTCCCAGAGCGACCCTTTGCCTCTGCCCACCTGATATCTGTCCAGGTTTCATGTTCAGAATACCCTCAATATCCAGAAGTTTCGCAACTTCCCTGACTCGTTCGTCTATCTCCTGTTTACTAATCTTCTGTATCTTGAGGGGGAATGCTATATTGTCATAAACGGTCATAAATGGATACAGGGCATAATTCTGGAAAACCATAGCCATATCACGATCTTTTGGCGGAAAATCGGTTATCTCGTATTCGTCAAGAAATATGTGGCCAGAATCTACCTTCTCAAGACCGGCTATTATCCTCAACAGAGTGGTTTTACCAGAACCACTTGGCCCGAGGATGACAAAGAATTCTCCATTGTTTATCGTCAAATTAATATCAAAGAGACCAGCATCTGGGCCATTAGGTGAACTCTTTCCAAAATCTCTGGTTATATGCTCGAGCCGTACTACGGTCATGATGATACTGTAGTCTTTACATATAATTTAAACTTTTGTGCTTTATGCCTCTATCAGTGGTAATATGCGTCAGGTAATGTCTGCAGGTCATCTCTGATCGCTCGTCAGGGGATACATATCAGCTATAGTTAGCCACTTTGAGCCCCATATCTTGAGATCATTCAGTACGGTACGCAGATCCATCCCTTTCTGTGTCAGGGAATACATAACGCGGAACGGTTGGGTGGAGATGATCCTCCTCTCTATTATCCCTTTTTGCTGCAGTCTCTTTAGCGTAGTTGAAAGCGTCTTAGGGCTCATATTCTCTGCCTTTCTCAGAATGTCGTTGAAACCAAGACTCTCTTCTGACAGGAATCTTATAACCAGCAGATCGTTTTCGTTTCCGACTTCCCTTATAGCTTCCACTATGGGGCACGTCTCTCCCTTATTCAATGTATCCACCTTTATTAACTCAAGTACAGTTACTATAGACGGAGTTATTTAAAATATATAAATATTTATTCTATATCAGCTTAAGAAAAAATAGTAGGTGAAAAAATGGAAGTAATGAAAGCATGGACAGCGGATTTAGCGCATTCTAACGTAGAGTTTGTGGTTCGGCATATGATGATATCTAGGGTAAGAGGAAGCTTTAAGAAGTACGATATAACATACAATGGGGATCCAGACAAGCTTGAATCCGGCAGAGCGACAGCCAAGATAGATGTGGCAAGTGTATTTACTGGCGATAACGGCAGGGATGAAGATCTCAGGTCATCTAACTTTTTCGAGGTATCAAAGTATCCCTTTATTACATTTGAATCCACAAAGATTGAGAAGATCTCTGATGAGAGCTATAAGGTCCATGGGAATTTGACAATAAAGGGCGTGACAAAGGAAGTTGCCTTCGATGGTGAACTCGGGGGCATTCTGAAGGATCCATACGGCAATCAGAGATTTGGTTTCTCAGCGACAGCTTCAATAAACCGCAGAGAATTTGGCCTTACATGGAACATGGTGCTCGATAACGGTGGTGTTATGGTTGGCGATACGGTCAAGATAGAAATTGCTCTGGAAATGGTAGAAGTGAATCAGAAATGATCTCAAAAATTCCTGAATACTTCTTTGAGGGTTCGTTGACATACGATGGTGCTGGTGTAAAACTCAGAAGAATGTTTGGATCTCAGAGAACGGCACAAATAACGGATCCATTTCTTCTTATGGATATATTCGGTTCAGAAAGGAGGGAGGACTATGATAATGGATTTCCATGGCATCCACATAGAGGTATTGAAACCATAACATACCAGATGGCAGGAAAGACATTACACGAAGACAGCGAAGGTCATAAGGGTATCATAGGACCAGGAGAATTCCAGTGGATGACTGCAGGAAGCGGGATATTCCACGAAGAAATGCCAAAACCAATATATTACGGTGAGGAGGCAAGATACGCTACCAGAGATAATTCAAACAAGGGCATACAGCTCTGGCTTAATTTGCCATCATCCTCAAAGATGACAGACCCTTCCTATCGTTCCATAAAGCCTGATCAGATACCTCATATAACGGATGATTATGGAAACAGGATAAGGATCGTGGCAGGAAACGTCAATGGAGTTAATGGAGCATTGAACGAGAATTTTCAATACGATATGGTAAAAAAGATAGATCCATATTATATTGAAATAATTATGGAAGCTGGTGCCAAATCCGATCTCTCAATTCCAGAAGGATACCGCGGCATCCTGGCAATTATTGACGGTAATATAAGGATCAATACTTCACAGTTCAGTGAAAAAAATGTAGTGGTGCTTTCAAGAGAAGGTTCAAATGTTAGCCTTAAGGCACTGGCCGATTCCAGGATAATATTGCTTGCTGGGAGACCACTAAATGAACCTATAGCCTGGTATGGACCTATCGTGATGAACACAAGAGAAGAAATAATAAATGCCCTCAAAGAGCTTCAGGAAGGAAATTTCGTAAAGAATAAAAATCCAATGATGCAGTAACTGGATACATTATGATTCAAGGATATTTATTTTCAGTAGTGCACTGATACTTTGCCTTGATATGCGTGCCGCTAAGAATCAGACAATATCTTCTCAAGAAAAGTCCATTCTATTATCATCTTCATATAGTTAAAAAAGAATTGGCCTCGGCATAATTTAAAATAGAATTTCCTCTATTTATGATAATGCTTCTACGCCATATCATTGTCCTGCGGAATAGACTGCCTGCCTTGGATCCATACGTTCATTATCAACGTATCTAGTTTTATGTCTTCCATGCGAGCGGTCTTCCCACCTACCGAATAAACTCTCTCATTGTCCTTTATGAAGAAGGTATGTTTGAATCCAGGAACAAGATCGATTCCCGTTATGTTACCCTCTATTTTCACTGGTCCGGTGGCGCTGTATCCGCTAACCTCTGCTGAGATGTTGTATGACCTCTTTAGAAACGAGTTTATTGCTTCACAGCTCAGCCAGGCGGTTGAAAATTTCATATCCCGCCTCACAGGAAAGTCGTGAAATGTATCTGAAGGGCCCCATATAGTATGATAGTAATAGTAATTCAGTATGTGAATCAGCTCGTTTTCATCAAAATAAAGTGCATATCCCTCGGAATCCTCAGTGCTTTCAACATTTATTATCCCGTGCTTTCTATCCGCTATCATCACCTGTGATGCAGCTCCTCTCCTTATTCTAATGACAATATCATCCGGCAGCGTTCTAAGGAAGTCGATTTCAGCATCGGGAAAGGCGACAATGACAACGGTCACCCCTTTCTTCGCAGCCTCGATAAAATATTTCTTAAGGTATCTCAGATTCTCATAATTAAGTGAAGCTATTATTTCATTCTCAGCCTCTGAGATAACATCTTTCATCTTTTCTCTTATTTGAAAATTATTTTTTATCATCCAGAGATAGGGATTGTTCCCCTTGAATTTTTTCTGCTGTTCTATATAACTTTCAATCCTCTTTTTGTAATCCCTTATTTCTATGAGCTTTCGATCTATGAAATTATCGATGGGTACAGCCCTGTAGACCTTCTTCTTTCCAGGGCTGACTTCTACAGCACCCTTTGATTCTAAGCTTTCGAATATATCATATACTCTGGGCTGTGGCACCTTAGATAATTTCGCAGTCTCCGTTGCGCTGTTAGGGCCATATATCAGCAAAGTCTTGTAAACCTTTATCTCATATGGAGTCAGCCCAAGTTTTGACAGATATGAAAATGCATCTTCCTCTTCATCCATGAATGCATATTATATCTACAAATTAATATTTTTTTATTCACCAAGTATCATTTTTGCAGCTTTGATTGGTACAACACAGATCATCCTCGTATCTTCCTCTGCGTCCATACCATGTTCCACGTTCGGCGGTATGAAAATGAAATCATCAGCCTTTGCGACGTACATAGAGTCGCCGAGGGTCACTCTCACCTTTCCAGAAATGATGTATATCTCATGCTCGTAATCATGATGGTGATGAGGCGTGGATTTACCCTTTTCCACAGTTATCAGTCTCATGGAATAATTCTCAGCGCCATCCCTGTGCGTGATCAGCCATCTTATTGATGCACCGCCATCCATAAGTTGCCCTTCAACATCGGTTGAATGGTGCACAAAACCAGAACTCTTTATAGCTTTCTCCATATAATATGATCAAGCATCATTATATATAGATTGTCCAGCACAATCATAAATTAAGGCTATATATACGTTGAATATGGTAACACGTGGATAGAATAACTGTCGAAAACCCCGGCCAGAGATACATATCAAACTTCATCATTTACGATGCTCTCGGAGAGCCAGAAATAGACATCAACAAATGGAGGCTTTGCATTGATGGCCTTGTCAGATCGAAAAAATGCTACAGCTTTGATGAACTTGAAAAGATGCCGCATATAAAATATACTGCTGATTTCAACTGTGTCACGAAGTGGTCCATAAAGGACGTAGTCTGGGAGGGCCCTTCACTTTCACACCTGATTATGGACAGTATACCTGATCAGAAGGCAAAATGGGTTATGTTCTGGTCAGCTGATGGATATTCAACACCAGTCCCTATTGAATACGCCCTCTCCGAAAGATCTCTGATAGCCATAAGGATGAACGGTTCCTATTTAAAAAAGGAAAATGGCTATCCGGCGAGGCCGTTCATTCCGGATCTCTATGGTTGGAAAAGCGCCAAATGGCTCATTTTGATAGAATTGATAGAAGATTACAGAGATGGATACTGGGAGCAGTATGGATATCATGAGGTTGGAAGGGTAGAAGCTGAGGAAAGGTTCAAAGGATTCTCATGGAAAAGCATGAGGCGGAATTCAAGGAGATCCGAATGATCTTTCTTCTCCAAATTTTATGAGATAGATTGAGATCAAAATTGCCACCACCATCATAGCAGACGAGATCAGAAATACCAGATGAATGCTTTTCGTTTCGTCGTAAATTATATTTCCGGCTATTGGGCCAGCTGAAAGTGCTAGGCTGTTTGCTATGGTGTAATATGATGTCCTCCTGACTCTGTTCTCTCCTGACGATCTGCTCACGGCCATATTGAATGATATCAGTGAATAAATGGAAAAAGGTGCAGATAGAAATACAACGGTAAGTATGACCAATGTCTGCGTTCGGATGAAATACAGGACGGCAAAGAGAGTTGATAGGAATAGAAGCGTTATTGCCATAGAAGATGCATATCCTGTGCGCGTGGCCATGATCTTCCCAACTCTCTGAGACCCTATATAAACTATCCCACTTGCTATCAGGACAACCGTGTAGAATGTTGATCCTATATCGAGATAAGGCCTTCCAAGCAGATAGAGTGCGATGTATGGCTGGGAAAAATAATAGGCGAACCCGATTACTGATAGAAGTGCTATTATGAGAAGGAACTCAATTTCGGTGGAATTTTTAGATGCAGTCTTGTAAACATCCCCGACCTTTGCCCCAGGAATATTCCTCATGATGTTTATTGAAAGGGCAGAGAATATGAAGGACACAAGAAATATGATGAAATAGTCGGTCTTATAGCCATTGACAAGGAGGAATACCGATATCGCAATAAGATAGCCAACTATTCCGAAACCCTTCATGACCATATTCCGCGTTGAAAAATAATTATCCCTTTTACCTTCACCTATCAGGCCTGGTATCCAGAGCATCCATGTCGTTCCAGAAAGGGAGGAAAAGAAACTCCTCATTATTAGCAGCCCAAGAAGCATATAGAGAAAGTACCGTGTATGAATGAAGATGAGAATGGCTATGAAGAGCCATGGAATTCTATCAAGGAATGTGGTGAAGATCGTCACAGTTTTCAGGTCATCTATTTTTCTCAGAATTCTATAGGCAGCTATCTGAGAGAATGGTACCGCTATAACCGGAAGCCCAGTTATGAAACCAATTGGTGCTGATGAACCAAGCATCAGTATGGCCAAAGGTACAATATAAGGAGAGGTGATTGAGCTGTATATGGACCACAAGGCTCCATCTCCGATAGATAGATCCATAACCCTCTGCTCAGCGCTTCCATAGCCGAGAAGGTAGCGGCGGAGGAAGTGCCCTCTCTTAATATGTACTACCATCACCGATGGTATCATGGGCAGAATATAAAACATTATGAGATCATTGATCATCATTATATTCCAGTAAGTGGTATATTCTGAGATGATCAGCACAGCTGTCAAAGGATCTGATCCTTTCTTTAGGGTACTTGAGATTGAGGCATCAGGTATAAAAGCAAAGACTCTCTACGTCGAGGGTACATTCAACTGCAACGGAGAGGGGAGCATCGTATTGGATCAGGATGCGGGAAGGGTGAACAGAATTGAGGGAATAATTCCGGGCAGATACGAATTCAGAATCGCGATAGATCAGTATCGCTACTTTAGATGCGCTGGGGCAAAATCCGGCAAGTTTCATATATCTATATGGTTGAATTCGGCATACCATAATCCTGAGTTTTCACAGTTCGCCTCCATATTGGATGGAAGGATAATGGACATCAGGGTTGCTGTACCGCGATCTGCGGTCTCGATCGATATTCTCACCGAATCCAGCATCAAGAAGATATTCGCAAGGCGATCATCGCAGGACACATTTGATGTGGTGGAATTTGTCATGGCCGGTGTTGCGGGTTACGCCTTTGTGATAGATGGAGTAAGATATCCAGAAGAGGGGTTTTTCCATGCCTCTTCAAGAGTGAACTCTGATGGAAGGACAAAGATAATGTACCACATATTCCCAGATCGCTTCTACCGATCAGGGCCAGGGGTTCCGGGGCTATCCAGGTGGGGAATCAGGCCTTCCAGAGATTCATTCTTCGGCGGTAATCTGGAGGGTATCAGGGAGAAGATATCTTATATCAGTGATCTCAGCGTGGATCACATATATCTGAATCCAATTTTCAAGAGCAGATCGAATCACAGGTACGATGTAGATGATTATTATGCGGTTGACGATCTTCTCGGTGGAGAGGCCGATCTGAAAAATCTTGTTCAGGACTCGCACGCTAACGGTATAAGGATAATACTGGACATGGTGTTCAATCATACATCCACAAATTTTCCAGCATTTAGGGATGTCCTTAAAAATGGGAAAAGTTCACGTTATTACAACTGGTATATATTTCACAATGATAGCTTTGAAGCGTTCAATGGAAGGGGAAAGAATGGAAAGTTCCCAGCATATGAGACCTTCATGGGCTATGGGGGAATGCCGAAGCTTGACCACAGGAACCCAGAAGTAAGACGTTATTGTCTAGACGTGATGAAACATTACATAGATGAATTCGGCGTAGACGGGTTTCGCTATGATGTTGCTCATTCAATATATAGCGAATTTTTCAGGGAAACGATGCAGGAGATTGGAAAGGATAAGATTCATGTATGTGAGGCCTGGTGCCTGCCAACCTACTTCCTTAATGGAGACTCATGGATAAGCTACACCAACTACTTTCTGGGAGGAAGCATAATAGATTTCATAATGGAAAAGATCACTCTGGACGAGTTCTATGATAGAATTCAGCGTATGATTCTGGTGAATGGACTCGACAAACAGCAGATCATGATGAATGTTCTTGATTCTCACGATACTCCGAGGATTCTAAGGATACTTCACGGTGATAAAAGTAAGGTGAAGCTTGCGTATACCATACTCTATCTATTTGATGGCATCGCAACCATATATTACGGTGACGAGGTTGGTCTGGATGGAGGCAAGGATCCGGATGACAGAAGATGTTTCCCATGGGATTCGATCGATGAGGACATGCATGACTTCTTCGTGAATCTTGGACAGATAAGGAAGCGCTTCAATCTTGGTTCAGCTGGCGTTATTGCGGTCTCTGAGGATGAACTTTCATTTAAGATAACAAAGATTAAGGCAGATTATTCCATATCCATTCACATAGCCAGGGACGAAGGAATGAAGTTTCCGGAGAATGCGCTGTTGAAGGTGAAGCGCAACGATAAGAGGACATCGCCCTGGGACTTCTATCTGGTCAGCAGCACATGAGGAATGATGCGCCTATGTGATGGACATTTTGACAGAAATATTCGAAAAGATTTAATAATCCTACCTTTATTGGCCACAATGGGGTAACTAATTGGAGACCATATCTGTGATAGGGGCGGGAACAATAGGGTCAGCAATATCAGTCTCTTTAAACAGAGCCGGCTATCATGTGATAGCAACCAGGAGGCGACCGGATCTTAATAAGGCGCTGGTTGGCTACGGTATAGAAGTTACATCGGACAACATTTACGCCGTGCGATCATCCGAGATATCCATACTGACGCTAAAGCCCGCCGATCTCATCTCTGAGGTCAGAAAATTATCGAAGTTCCTCAGTGGAAAGATAGTCATCTCAATGGCTGCGGCGGTGCCCATAAGGGTCATCAGCGGGCTGCTTCCCGATTCTTTCATAGTCAGATCGATGACAAACATAGCCGCTGAGGTGAACGCAGGCTATACTCCATTCTGCACAGCGGAAACAGATGAGGAAAAAATTTCCCTGGTGAGACGTGTACTCGGCGTATTTGGAGAGACAGATCAGGTAGACGAAAAGTACATGGACGCCTTGACTGCGCTTAGTGGCAGCGGTCCGGCATACATACTCACAATAATAGAGGCCATGATGTACGGCGGTCTCAAGGTTGGCCTGCCAAGGAGCATAGCGCTGAAAGCCTCATATCAGACAGTCATGGGTTCTGCCAAACTCCTGGCCGTGAGCGGAGACCATCCTTCGGCTATAAAGGAGAAGGTCATAACGCCCGGTGGCGTAACAATAGATGGTATATACGAACTTGAGAATGGTAAGATCAGAACCTCAATAATGAAGGCAATAGAATCGTCCACGATTAAGGCCAGAAGGATATCAAAGGATCTCTTCCCAGAAGAGACAGAAAAATGATATATGGTCTATATCAATTCATATTTCTGGATTTTTATATGATGTTTATGATTAATCGACATCCACTTCAAGAAAACCTCCATTTTCCCTTACATTGTAGACTTTAAGTCCGAGTTTGTCCATAGGTGCATTAGGTGCAACGAATGGGGGTTCGATCATCTTTCCACTGTTTAGGTCAAATCTGGCGTTGTGGCATGGACATTTCACTGTCATAGTATCCTCTTCGAATATCCCGAGTATGCACTTTGCGTGAGTGCAGACTGCGTTGAGGCCATGCAGGCCGTCTTTACCTCTTGCTATGAACACGATATTCCCGTCAACGTTGACTGCCATATGGCCGCCCGCGTTATCTAGAGCTTTGACTGAAACAGTCTTTTTCCAGACCATGCCGGTTAATCGTCACCCCATAGAAAAATTTTGATATTGATTATCTGGTAATATCAATTCAAGAATGTATACAAAATACATAATAGATTAGAAACAAATTTTATTTTCCCCAGAATCATCCGCCCTTAATGGAATATTCATCGGTATTAACAAGAAAAATAAACGTCTGGTCGGTTTATAGGAAGGTTAGGAGTTTGAGGGAAGCAGTAAAACTCCGACCTTCAGGGAGGAGATACACGGACTTCCCTCAATGGAAATATTTGTAAGCAATTTACCATATCTATAGATAGTGATAACAGCCACCAAAGTAAAGCTATATCCAAACGAAGGACAGAAAATATTATTGGAGAAGCACTTTGGCAGCTGTAGATTCGTATACAATTACTTTCTAAAAAAGAGGGATGAATACTATATAACGCATAGGGATGCGCAGAGATCTTCTCTGAACTATTTCGACACAAATAACATGCTCATCGAACTCAAGAAGGAATATCCATGGCTGTACGAGATCAACGCCCAATCACTTCAGATGTCTCTACGCTTTCTCGATAATGCATTCAAGAACTTCTTCCATAGGAACGCTGAACATCCTAAATTCAAAAGGAAAGGTATCAACGAATTCTTTGCAGTACCACAGCACATCAAAATTCAAGGAAACAGGATCTATTTCCCAAAGTTCTCTGAAGGCATATACTTCAAGGGCTCTGAGAAGAAGCTGTCCGAGATTAAAGACATCAACGAGATAGTAATAACCAAGGATTCAGGATACTATTACTGCTCTATTATATATGAAAATGAGGAGGAACTACCAGAGAAGAAGCCATTATCCTCAGAGAACTCCGTTGGCATAGATCTCGGAATAGAGAAATTTGCAACCTTATCGAATGGTATAGCAATAGAGAATCCAGGATTCATAAAGAAGGTAGAGAAAAGAATAAAGCGTCTTCAAAAACAGCTATCGAAAAAGGAGAATGGATCGAAGAATAGAAGGAAGCATATACTTAAATTACAGAAGGAGTACA